>NZ_SMMB01001267.1 GCF_009711365.1 Xanthovirga aplysinae
CACGCTCTCAAAACTATTTCTATTCAAATTGCTAAAGGTGAATATGTAGCCTTTATGGGACCTTCCGGATCAGGAAAATCTACTCTAATGAATATTATTGGATGTTTGGATACACCAAGTTCCGGAGATTATATCCTCAATGAAAAGCACGTGAGTGATATGACTGAAAATGAATTAGCAGAGGTCAGAAATAAAGAAATTGGTTTTGTCTTTCAAACCTTTAATTTATTACCCCGAGCTTCTGCTTTGGAGAATGTGGCTTTACCTTTAGTTTATGCAGGTTATGGAAAGGCAGATAGAGAAGAAATGGCCATGCAAAGCTTGGAAAATGTAGGTTTAGGGGACCGGGCCAAGCATAAACCCAATGAACTTTCTGGAGGTCAAAGGCAAAGGGTTGCGATTGCAAGGGCTTTGGTGAATAAACCCAGTATTATTCTGGCGGATGAGCCTACTGGTAATTTAGACTCCAAAACCTCTTATGAAATTATGGATTTATTTCAGGAATTGCATGATAAAGGAAATACTATTATCATGGTGACTCATGAAGATGATATTGCTCATTATGCCCACCGAATTGTTCGTCTAAGAGATGGACTGGTAGAATCGGATGAAATAAATGAAAAATTAATAATTAATAATTAATTGGTGGGTGAATTTTTGGTTTTCCAAAATTCACTCATTCACTTATTTTTCCCATCAATTTTTAACCTCTCTATTCATTCTTCATTATTCCTTATTAACAATTCCTTAAATTTAAGTACTAAATTGAAAAGATGAAGGTTTATACTAGAACAGGAGATAAAGGCAGAACAGCTCTGTTGGGAGGCACCAGGGTGTCCAAAGCTGATGATAGAATTCATGCTTATGGAACTGTAGATGAGTTGAATTCTTATTTGGGTTTGCTCAGGGATTTTGAGGTGAATGGTAAACGCAGGGACCTTTTGAAAGAGGTACAGGACCGTTTGTTTACCATTGGATCCTTATTGGCCAGTGATCTGGAAAAATCAAAAGTAAAAGTTCCCGATTTATTGGATAGTGATGTAGAGCTTCTTGAAAAATCCATGGATCAGATGAGTGAAGGTTTGCCAGAAATGAGGAGCTTTATCCTTCCCGGTGGGCATCAAACAGTTTCATTTGCTCATATTGCTCGTTGCGTTTGTAGAAGAGCGGAACGACTGGTAATTGGAATGGGTGCTTCTGATACTATCACTTGGAGAATAATACAATATCTCAATAGATTGTCCGACTTTCTTTTTGTTCTTTCTCGCAAAATGGCGCAAGAACTTAAAGTGGAGGAGGTTTGCTGGAAAGCCCGAATGTAATTCAGAAATCGTTTGAATCAGGGGCTAAATTGTTTAATTTTGATCTTTGGTTTCCTGCCTACAGCAAAACACGTTATTTTATAAATTATGGTTGAGACAATTGATATAAAGATTGAAAAAGTTACTCACTCACGAATTGATCAGGTGGACTTTGATAATATTGTATTCGGAAGAAATTTCTCCGATCACATGTTTACAGCGGATTATAAGAATGGTGAATGGGCTAATTTTCAGATTGTTCCCTACCAGGATTTAAAGCTAAATCCTGCCAATTCGGCTTTGCATTATGGGCAGTCCATCTTTGAGGGATTGAAGGCTTATAGAAATGAAAAAAATGAGGTGTTGGTGTTTCGTCCAGATCAAAATGCCCGACGCCTTAGAGAATCCGCTATGCGAATGTGTATGCCGGAATTGCCAGAAGAAATCTTCATGACGGGTTTAAACAAATTATTAGAACTGGATTCTGCCTGGGTTCCTTCAGGTAAGGATAAGTCTCTTTATATCAGGCCTTTTATATTTGCAATGGATGATTATCTGGGTATTCGTCCATCAGATACTTATAAGTTTATGATTATTACCGGACCAGTAGGGGCTTACTATTCTGAACCGGTAAAGGTAAAGGTGGAAACCCGTTTTTCAAGAGCAGTAGAAGGTGGTACAGGAGCCGCTAAAACGGCGGGAAATTATGCAGCATCTCTTTATCCAGCAAAATTGGCGCAACAGCAAGGTTATCATCAACTTATCTGGACAGATTCTAAGGAACACCGATATATTGAAGAATCGGGTACTATGAATGTGATGTTTTTGATTGGAAATAAATTAATTACAGCTAATACAGGAGATACGATTTTACACGGAATTACAAGAGACTGTGCCCTAACTTTGGCTCGTGATTGGGGTTATGAAGTGGAAGAACGTCGCGTTTCTGTCAATGAAATCATTGAGGCTGCAAAAAATGGTGAGTTGAAAGAAGCATTTGGCACAGGAACTGCCGCAACCATTACCCATATTGCCGTAATCTCACATGAGGGTATAGAATATAATTTACCAGAAGTAGGGGGAAGAACTCTTTCCAATCGATTGCTTCAGGAATTAGATGCCATTAAAGTCGGAATAACTGAAGATAAACACAATTGGGTATATCGTATTTTGTAAAGGAGAGAGGATCCTTTTCCAAATTAAGGTTTATTCAATTTTCATTTTGAATTTTACACCTATGAAGGTCCAACGATTTTGTTGGACTTTTTTTGTGGAATTTTCAAAACATACGACCATTAAAAAGTTTTGATAGTAAGCGTTTGTTTAATTTTTTTGAAGAGGCAAATAGCCTAGGGAAAATCGAGTGAAGTGTTTTTTCTAAGATTAGCGGAAGATTATGGCTTGAAGAAAAGAAAATGAATGTTTCAAATGGTATTTGACGAAGAATAAATAAACATGCTCCTGGGCTATTTTTCTTCATCTGTTCTAAGGAAAACAATTTAGGTATCCTCTTATGGCTGTGATAAGGCATATTTTGCCTATGCATATAAAATTCTTGTTGTTGGTAGCTTTTATTTGGTTGTGCATTTGTCAGGAGGTACAGGCACAAAAGTACTTGCTTCTTCATAAAGCCAATAGCAAACGCCGTTATCAAATTTATCCAGGAGAAGTAATAAGGTATAAATTGAAGGATCAGGATAATTATTTAGAGGATATTATTCGAGATTTTGATGTGGAAAAAAACCTGATCATTTTTGACATCGGAGCTATAAATGTAAATAATATAGCGGCGGTTGATATCCGGCCTTATGAGAAAAAGCCGGGAATAAGCATCAGTCGTTGGGGAACTTGGTTTATTGCCGGTGGAGTGGCTTATGTGGTTATCACAGGCTTCAATGGATTAAGACGGGCGGGAAATGAAATTGTGATCAATGAAAGTGTCTGGATTATTTCGGGTAGTCTAGTAGCAATTGGGGTGTTTTTAAAGCTAATGAAAAAGAAAAAATTTAAACCCAAGGGGAATCGGCTTATTGAAATTGTGGAGATTTGATTTGGCTAATTTCAATGATGGTTCGTTTTTATACTTAGGATGTTTTAGGTTGGAATTTGCAAATCTTATTTTGAATGCAGACCTTCGTCTTCAAAATTAAATAAACAGGAGGGAATTCCTTTAAGTGAGTTTGAAATGAAAACAGGTTGAAGGAAGATCCGTTTAGTTTGAAAGGTTGTGAGAATACCTTGTTTGACCATTTTTTCTGAGGAAGGGTTCCTCACAAAAGGATTTATTTTTATTTTTCAATTTATTATGACAACAGATCAATTAAAAGATTTAAAGGCTCGTGTTAATGCCTTAAGGAGGTATCTTTGACTACGATACCAAGATAAGAGAAATTCAGGAAGAAGAATCCATTACTACACAAGCTGACTTTTGGGATAATCCAAAGGAGGCTGAGAAACTGCTGAAAACTATTAAGGGGAAAAAAATGTGGACCAATAGTTTTGAAGTGGTGAATACTGGTATTGAGGATTTGGAAACCCTTCAGGAATTCTACGAATTGGGAGAAGCTGAGGCAGAAGAGTTGGAAAGTGAATACCAACAATTGTTAACTTCAGTAGATGAGTTGGAGTTCAAAAAAATGCTCAGTAGTGAAGAAGACCAACTTAGCGCCATGCTTGAGATAAATCCGGGAGCAGGAGGAACTGAAAGTCAGGATTGGGCTTCCATTTTGCTTAGGATGTATACAATGTGGGGTGAAAAGCAGGGCTTTAAAGTTCGTCAGGTCAACTATCAGCCAGGAGATACGGCTGGTATTAAATCAGCCACTTTGGAATTGGAAGGTGATTTTGCCTATGGCTATTTGAAGTCGGAAATAGGGGTCCATCGCTTAGTAAGGATTTCTCCCTTTGATTCAGGAGGCCGGAGGCACACTTCTTTTGCTTCTGTTTATGCATATCCTATTGTGGATGATACCATAGAAATTGAGGTTAAACCTTCTGATATTACCTGGGAAACTTTTCGATCCGGTGGAGCAGGAGGACAAAATGTCAATAAAGTGGAAACTGCTGTACGTTTACGTCACGCACCTTCTGGTCTTATTGTAGAATGTCAACAGGAAAGGGCTCAGCTTAAGAACAAAGAAAAGGCCCTCAAGATGCTAAAATCTCGCCTTTACCAATTGGAGATTGAAAAAAGAAATGAGGAAAGAGCTAAGGTAGAAAGTTCAAAAATGAGAATTGATTTTGGTTCTCAAATACGGAACTATGTCCTCCACCCTTATAAACTGATTAAGGATGCTCGAACAGGAGTTGAAAGAACGGATGTGCAGAATGTACTTGATGGGGAGTTGGATGATTATATTCGTGCCTTTTTAATGGGGCAGAATGAAAGCCCAGAGGAGAATTAATCTGAAGTTCATTTTTAAAGTGTAAATAAAACAGGTTAAAATGAGTATTTAACCTGTTTTTTTATATCCAATTTAGAAAACACTCCGTTAAAGGCCTTTATATATTTATATCTACCTACTAAATAAAAACGAATGAGTGAAGCATCTACTAGCCAAAAAGTTTATACCCTACAGTTTTTTTTACTTTGTCTAAGCTCTTTTTTGTTCTTTGGGAGTTTCAATATGATGATTGCTGAATTGCCCGCTTATTTAACAAAATTGGGAGGGGAAGATTATAAAGGGCTGATTATTTCCTTATTTACCCTCACTGCTGGTCTTTCTCGTCCTATCAGCGGAAAGTTGACAGATAATATTGGCCGTATCCCGGTAATGGTTTTTGGTGCCGCGGTTTGTTTCATTTGTGGTTTTGTCTATCCCTTTATTGGGGGAGTAGCCGCTTTTCTGTTTTTACGATTTGTTCATGGCCTCTCTACTGGTTTTAAACCTACAGCTACCGTGGCCTATGTGGCGGACATCGTCCCGGCTGATCGTAGGGGAGAAGCAATGGGATTATCAGGAATTTCCGGAACTCTTGGAATGGCTGCCGGGCCGGCACTGGGAAGCTATATCACTCTTAATTTTTCTTTAGATTATATGTTTTATGCTTCTTCAGTAATGGCTATTTTATCGGTACTTATTCTTGTTGGGATGAAGGAAACCCTACCTATTGCCAGCCGGAGGCCATTTCATCCCCGTTTGCTTAGTATTTCAAAAAGTGAAATCATTGAGCCCAGAGTATTTGCTCCTTCTTTAGTAATGCTACTTACATATTATTCTTTTGGAGTAATAATGACCATTATTCCTGACCTGACGGTTCATTTGGGAGCAGAAAATAAAGGTATATTTTTTACGGTTTTCACATTAAGTTCTTTGCTAGTACGGTTGGTTGCAGGTAAAATGTCTGATCGTTTTGGTCGTGTGGTCTTGCTTAAGGTTTCCACCACTGTTTTAACAATTGCGATGCTTTTTATTGGGTGGTCGCATAACATCACAGAGCTGTTAATTGGATCTGCACTTTTTGGGATTGCTGCAGGAATTAATTCTCCCATAATTTTTGCATGGGCCGTGGATTTATGTAAAGCGGAACATCGTGGAAGAGCTATTGCAACCCTATTTATTGCCATGGAGTTAGCCATAGGCTTAGGGGCCTTAATTGGGGCATGGATTTTTGATAATCGCCCGGAAATGTTTTCCTATGCCTTTTGGTCTGGGGGAATTCTATCTTTAGGAGCTTTTTTATATCTATGGTTAGGAGTTAGAAATAAACCGGTAAAGGTTCTCTATTAATAGATAATAAGTTAAATTTATGGCAATATTATTTACCAGTAAATACTATTGCCATGAAAATATACAATGCCAATTTCAAGGCCTTTACTTTAGGAATTCTGGGTCTTGCGGCAATTTATGCTGCCATGTTATGGTTGGTGGGGAGCACTCACTATATGCAGCAACCACTATTGTTTTCAAGGGCAGTTTCTGCAGATCTGATTTTTACAGCTCCTTTGGTTTATTTTTTACTAATTTTTCGGAGCAGTATTCCCAAAATTACGGTAATTCCGGTCTTTGTCCTTTCCCTTTTTGTGGGCTTCTATATTTTACCTGAAAAACATCAGCAATATTTAGATTGGGCCTATACCACTCTATTGCCTTTGGCAGAAGTAGGAGTGATTGTTTATGTTTTTTCCAGGGTAAGAAAAATTATCCAGGAATTTAGGAAAAGTGGAAGGGAAGGAGCAATTGACTTTCTGGAGATTTTGCGTGAAGTAACCTTTAGAGTTTTTGGAAATCGAAAGGTGGCAGATATTTTTTCCACAGAGATTTCTGTTTTTTATTATGCCTTTTTTTGTAGGAAACCTAAGTTTTCAGAGGATAATAATTATTTTTCCTACCATAGAGAGAACGGCTTATTGGCAATGATTTCGGTTTTTATTCTTATTATAGGGGTGGAAACTGTGGGTTTACATGTGGTGGTTGATGTTTTTGTAAACGCAACGGTTGCCTGGGTTTTAACAGGCGCTAGTTTATATTCTTTATTGTACCTGATTGCCCAATATAGGGCTTCAGTTTTTCGACCCATACAAATAGGGGAAAAGGATATAAATATCCGTTTTGGTTTAATGGGAAATGCTAAAATTGCTTTTAATAACATCTCAAAAATTGAACTTTCTTCCAATGAGCCCAATGATGAAAAGAAAAAATTGAAGTTTTCTTTATTAGGAGGATTGGGAGGTCATAATGTGATCATATATCTTAGGAATCCATCTTTTTCAATTGGAGCCTTTGGAATCAAGACCCACTTTCAAATTTTGATGCTTGAAGTGGATGATAAAGAAGAATTTGTTCGAAAAACAAGAGAAAACTGTAATATTGAATGATCTTGAAAGGATTTTTTATTCTTCAGGAAGTGTTTTTTTTGATTTAATTCTGCGGATTTTTCTTGATTATTTGACTTTAAAATTTGTAGATTTAATGTAAAGTCCCACCTTGAAATCTTCATAGCATTAAATCATGACCACTAAAGAATTATTGACCAATCAATGGGGAAAACCTGGTTTCCTTGTATTTATAAAGTTGCAAAATGAACATCAGCTTATTGCTCATCATAATGACTTGGGAAATGATTTTGATGAGTTTTCAGAATTTGATGACGATTTTGATGATGAGTTTAATCCTAAGGAATTTAAACAAATAGAAAGGGAAATAGATAGGGTTTTTGAAGAGTATCAGGAAGAAGAAGATAGTGGGGAGGATATTGATGATTTTCACATAGACTTTTTACTGGTTTCTACACAGAATGATTCAGGAGGGCTTTAATTATTATTCTTAGCTCGTTAATGTGGATTAGAGCCAATTGTGTAGGAGTTTCGATTGGACCAAATTCCCTCGTACTTCTTACAAAAACCGTTTAAAAAAACTTGAGAGCTGTTTTATTAGCCCTTAGTTTTGTTCGACCTTTAAATTATTCCTTTTGAAGGAAAGGCTAATGCCATGCTATTGAATTTAATGCTGTTTTTATTACAGTACAGTTTTTTCTCCCTTTAAAAAGGCTTAAGAGAAAATAGAAGATTATATTCTTATTTTTTATTTTCTTGATTTCAATTGTTATGAATGTCACCCTCATTTAATGAGAGCGTTCTTATATCTCATAAAAATCATTAGACTTCGATATTAATCGGAAGAATTTTAATTTTTTTGGTGAAAAACTTAGGTGTATAATTCGGTTTCTCGGGTAGTTTCTTGTGTTTTATCTGAATATTTTTGGTTGGGGTAGGATAATTCCCTGTACATTTGGATGGTTTTTATTATTGTTTTGTCAATATGTAAATGGTCTATCATATGTTTTTTTGCATTCCGACCCATTTTCTCTAAGGTTAGAGGATTTTTATGGAGTTTAATTATTGCATTTGCCATATCCCTAGGTGATTTTACAGGGACTTTTAGACCGTTTTCTTCATGAATTACTAAATCTTTGATTCCAGGAATATCAGTTGATATTGTTGGGATACCTAAACTCATAGCCTCAATAACCACTTTAGGCAATCCTTCTTTTAGGGAAGGCAGAACCAATACATTTGAGGCAGCAAGAATATTTAAGGGGTCGTTTTTTGGACCTAGAATATGAATTCTATTTTTAATGGGGCTTTTATTTATGAGGTCCTGCATTTCTTTGGAATCCATTCCCTGTCCTATCAACAGTAAATGAATTGGAATATTTTCTTGGAGAAAATAGGTTGACTTAATAAGGTCAGGGATACCCTTAACAGGTCTTACATTTGCTATGCAAACAATTTTAAAGTGATTTTGAGGAATATTCAACTCTTTTTCTAGGTCCATTTTCCCGATATTATCGTACCATGACGGATGGTGACCCTTAAGGATAGTTACTAATTTCTCTTTTTTGAAAAATAATTGCTTAGCTAAACTTTCATTTACTGCATTAGAGTTACATATAATTTTATCGACCCTTGGGTTTAAGAATTTTAAGTAGGCTGTTGGATCATACCAGTGAACATTTCCGGCATATCCTCTATAAAGGATCACCTTTACTGGTAAATTGCGGCTTGCTCTAAGTCCATTGATAATGGCTTTTGAAGTAAAAAGATGAAGAAAATCATATTTTTCTTTAATAAGCCAATTCCTTAAAAACTTAACAGTTGAGGAAGAAAATTTTTTCTTTGGATGAAAGTCAATTACCCGAATTCCAGCGTCCTTGAAGATCTTTACGTACTCCCCGTCTCCATAAGTCATGATGTCAATCTGATGACCTAGTTTAGCCAACCCAATAAAAACCTCAGCTTCTGGTCTGACAGTTTGTGTGCTTCTGTAATTGCTTATGACTAATATTTTGTAAGGCATTTCGAAGTTTTGATTTTGACCACCTAAAAATACTCTCTTTTCCTTTACTTGTATTCTATTTCTAATATGAGAGTTATTCTAAATATTCTGATTATTGATATTTAATTTGTCTCATATCAGTACGAAGTTAAAACAAATAAATTTCCTTTCTTCTTTTTGGGTTAAATTTAAAAATCTGCTGCCAATACCTGGGAAACACTCCTTTTCAAAATATGAAGAATTAAAAACAATTTCTTTTATCTTAATTATAAGTTCACAAAGAATTGTAAAAAATATTTGATTAGCAAGATTTTATAAATTGGGATGATTTTTCTTTTTTTGAAGAAAGTCCAATGAATTCCTGATTTTTTTCGTGTCTTTATCCTTGATTGGAATTCATCTTATTGTAGGGATCTTCTTCATTTTGAAAAGCTAAGAACTTTTTGTTGATGGCCTCAAGTACTTCATATTTACTCGATTTGAGTAAGAATTCCTCTGTAAATTTACAGTACTCCATGAATTGATCTAGCCTGCTTCCTTTGAGAGAAGTTAAATCAGAAACGATGTCCCGATTGAATTTGGAGTGAATTAATTGTTGTTTACCTTTTTCTTGTTTTATTAAAGCTAGTTTTTTACGTTCCTTGGCTTTTTTGCTAAATTTTTCGGTAATAAAGGAAGTCGGAATTCCCACCTTGACCAAATCACCTCCCATTCCGTTGTCAACATCATGAAAATCTTCTTCTTTATACTTTTTGAATTTCTCACTTAGGTAGGCCTCCTTTGGTAAATTCAGGTCAAACTCTTCTTCAGGTATATAGGAAAGTATTCGTTTTTTAAACTCCTCTTCTTCAGGGTAAATATCAATTTTCAAGGGATCGAGCATATGGGCGGCTGGTTTAAGGGAAACCACAATTCCATCCTTTTTAAAGGTTTCTAAGTTCTCAATGGTGAGGGTGTCCATTTCATATTCCACCGAAGAAAACACAATTTTATCTCCCTCGCTTACAATGATTTTAAATATTCCATTTTCATTCGTGATAGTTCCTAACTTTTTATTGAGGTTTATCAAATGGACGAATTCGGCAGCTTGTTGATCATCTTTATTTATTAGCTTTCCTGATAGCTCAGTTTGGGAAACAGAAGTATGCTGCTGTGCCCAACCAATATTAGGCAATATGAGAAGGAAGATTCCTAAAAATAAAAATGAAATTAGTAAATACCTTAACAGCATAGAGGAGCTTTTGAGTTGGTAGGGAAAACGAAAAAGATCTACCGATAGTATATTGTCTGAGTTAAGATTTATAGGATATTTGGATTTTGGGCTTATTTGTGTGCATATAGACAACGGAAACTTAATTTGCAGAAGTTTAAATTGAGCCATTTCTTAATCATTTAGGTTGCAAGAGCTTTTTTAGTTCTTTAAAACAAGTTTCTCTTTTATCTTTAAATCCCTTTATCTTTTCATTGTATTAATCCTAATTCAGACATTTTGTCCTTTATGCATATTATTTACAATTTAAAAGTAGAACAGGAGAGCGATGCTATGCGCCTTCTGGCCAATAACAGAGCATTTCAATATGGTGATGGCCTGTTTGAGACCATGATTCTACAGGATGGGACCATTCGGTTTCTACCCTGGCATTTAGAAAGGCTGGTTCAGGGAATGAAGGTTTTGAAAATGGAGGCAGAGAAGGTTTTAGATGCAATAAGCCTTCAAGAATTGGTTGGAGAATTAATTGTTGCAAATGAACTAAAAGATAAGGATTGCCGAATAAAGCTCCAGGTATGGAGAAAAAGTGGTGGTTTGTACACGCCTAAAAGTCATGGTGTTGAAAAGTTAATGACCGTTAAGCCTTTTATTTCTCCTAAATCATTTGTTAAAGAGCAAGTTGCATTTGCAGAAAGTGTGCAATTAAATTATTCTCCTTTTTCTAGGTTTAAAAGTTGCAATGCCTTACCCTATGTTTTAGCGGGGATTGAGCGTGAAGAACGACAATTAGATGATCTGATCTTGACTGATCAGCAGGGATTTATCTCTGAATGCTGTTCAGCAAACATTTTTTGGCGGGTAGGAGATAATTGGTTTACTCCATCTCTCGAAACTGGCTGCGTGGATGGGATTATGCGCAGGGCAATTATTCAAAAAATGAAAAAAAATGCTTCTCATTTGTTGGAAGTTAAGGCTAAGAAGGTTGATTTGATGGAAGCCAATGAGGTTTTTTGTTGTAATGTAACAGGAATTTACCCAATAAGGGAAATTGAGGGTAGAGAATTTGAGCTATCAACCTTCCAAGGTGTTTGACTTTGGAAGGTTGATGACATTTAAATCGCAACCGGTGCTTTAATGTGGGGATGAGGATCGTAATTCTCCAATTTGAAATCTTCGAATTTAAAATCAAAAATACTTTTAATTTCTGGGTTTAATTCCATTTGAGGAAGAGCTCTAGGCTCCCGACTTAATTGAAGTTTTGCCTGATCGATATGATTAAGATATAGGTGTGCATCTCCAAAGGTGTGAATAAACTCCCCATACTCCAGCCCACACACCTGTGCGGTCATCATGGTCAATAATGCATAAGAAGCAATATTAAATGGGACACCTAAAAATACATCTGCACTTCTTTGATAAAGCTGGCAGGATAATTTCCCCTCCGCTACATAAAACTGAAAAAAGGCATGGCAAGGGGGTAATTTCATTTGGTTGATATCAGCTACATTCCAGGCGCTAACTATAAGTCGACGAGAGTCTGGGGTGTTTTTTATTTGGTCAATTACTTGGCTGATCTGGTCAATGTGAGTTCCATCAGGACTTGGCCAGGACCTCCATTGGGCACCATAAACTGGTCCTAAATTACCATTTTCATCAGCCCACTCATCCCATATACGTACTCCATTTTCTTTTAAATATTGAATGTTGGTATCCCCTTTTAAAAACCATAATAATTCATGAATAATGGATCGTAAATGTAATTTCTTGGTGGTTACAAGTGGAAATCCCTGGGATAAATCAAATCGCATTTGGTAGCCAAAAACGCTGAGTGTGCCGGTGCCAGTTCTATCTTCTTTTTTTATGCCATTGTCCAGAATATGTTGTAGTAAGGTTTGATATTGTTGCATGTTTTGAGTGTCTATTATTTTGGTTTGGTCCCTTTTTTTCTCAAAGATAAGACTCTTTCCCTTTAAAAATAAAAGGAAATTTTTCTGGCGGACAAGTTTAATTTTTTTGCAGTGCTTTAGTATATGAAATTTTATGCTAATGATGGTTTTTAAGGCTAATATTTTTGTTTAACAAAAAAGCTTCTATTAGGCCATGCCAAAGAGAATTGCATGGGTGGTTATATGCCTTAATTTATTGGTAACCCTTGTTGGGTTATATTTCACCCAGAAAATCCAATTTGACTATGACGTGGAAAACTTTTTTCCCGTAGATGATCCTAAATATACCTTCTATGAAAAATATCGACAGGAATTTGAAAATGACAACGACTATTTACTTATAGCATTAATTTCAAGGGATGGGATTTTTCAGCAAGGATTTTTGTCTCAAGTTGATCTCTTAACCAAAGAATTGCGTGAGATCGAAGATGTTGTAAAAGTCAATTCTCCAACTGATTTGAAAAGGCCTGTTTATACTCCAATGGGCTGGATTGAAATACCCGTTCTTCATATTGGTGATCCAGACAGATATTATGTGGATAGTGTGAAAATCTACAGGGACAGTACTTTGGTAGGGAGTTTTTTTGCTAAAGATGGAAAATCTGTCGCGCTTATATTACAAAACACCCAATTCCTTTCAAAGGAAAAAGGAGATACTTTGGCTTTTAATGTAAGGAAAGCAATTCGAAGCCATGGCTTCAGAAATTATCATGTGGCCGGTAAAGCAAAAACACAGGGGATTTACATTCGAAGTTTACAAAGGGAATTTTCCGAATTTCTTGGAGCATCAGTTCTTTTAGTGATTCTCTTTCTCTATTTGACCTTTCATTCCTTCCGATTATTGATTCTTCCTCTTTTGGTGGTGAGTATGGCCATTGTTTGGATGCTAGGAATTGTGGCGTTTCTGGGAAAGCCCTTAGATATTATGATGGTCTTGATGCCCACAATCTTATTTGTAGTGGGGATGTCAGATGTAGTGCATATTCAAACCAAGTACATAGAAATTCTTAGCCAAGGAAAAAGTAAGTTAAATGCTTTACAGATAACTGTAAAGGAAGTGGGATGGGCTACTTTCCTTACTTCATTGACAACCGCCATTGGTTTTTTGACCCTTCATACTGCTAGCATAGTAGCTATTAGGCACTTTGGGTTTTACACAGCATTGGGGGTAACGGCTGCTTTTGTGACTGCCTTCACCTTTTTTCCTTCTTCTCTTCTTTTGATGCCTCCTCCCCGTGTAACTAAGAAGGCTAGGTACAATGATTCCTGGCAAAAATTCCTGCGACGTTTATATAGCTTCGTATTAAGTCAAAAGAAGACAATTTTGCTTTTCTTTCTCATAATAACTTTACTTTCAATTTATGGGATTACCAGAATTCAGATTAATACATTTTTGTTGGAGGATGCCCCGAAGGACTCGCGTATTAAGAAGGATTTTCAATTTTTTGATGATCATTATGGGGGAGTAAGGCCATTTGAATTGGCTTTTTGGCCTAAAAGAAAGGGCATATCAGTTTATGATCCCGCGGTGCTTAGAGAAATATCTAAGATTGAGAGCTATTTGAATAAGCAATATGGTGTTAATAACCTTATTTCGCCGGCATCCTTAGTTAAATCTTTAAATCAGGGTCTTCATGCAGGAAATCCTATTTTTTATCAGCTTCCAGTAATTGAAAAGGATTGGGATCGGGTGTTGAAAATGGCCCTAAAGATGGACAAAAGTAAATTGGTCCCACAAGTAAGTGCAAATAAGCAAACTTTGGGACGGATTAGTGGCCGTTCACCAGATATTGGCAGTAAGCCTTCCTTAGAAAAAAACAGGGAGTTGGAAAATTTCATAAAGAATGAAGTAGATACTACCTTAATTTCCCATAGATTGACTGGTTCCTCTCCTTTGATTGATGAGAATAATAGAACTTTGGCAAATAATATGCTTCAAGGTCTGGCCATCGCCTTTGTGGTAATTGCGCTTATTGCAGGTTTAATGTTCCGTTCTTTCCGTATGATTTTAATCGCCTTGCTTCCAAATGTTATCCCCTTGGTAATGATTGCTGGGATAATGGGATTTTTCGCTATTCCATTAAAATTGTCCACCTCTGTGATCTTTTCGATCTCTTTCGGAATTGCTGTCGATGACACTATTCATATGATCAGTAAGTTTAAATTGGAACTGAATAAGGGGAAGGGTAAGTTGTATGCCCTGAAAACCACCTATCTTTCAACTGGCAAAGCCGTAATCATTACAAGTTTAATTTTAGCAGCCGGATTTTTGATTTTGATATTTTCTTCCTTTGGGGGGACTTTCTATACGGGCTTATTTGTCAGTCTTACTCTTATTTTTGCCTTAATTGCAGATATGACGCTCTTACCTCTCTTAATAATTTTACTTTACCGCCCTTGATTTCCTTTTGTTGTTTTTATGTTGTGATTTATTTGTTCTTAATCTCATTGTAATTATTGGTATGTTTTATAATTTTAATATTAGATAGTTTTTTTAAAGGGAAATTGTAAAAAAGATCCTATTTTTTAGTTGTGTTTAGGTTTTTATCCTGCTTTTTAGATTTTGTAGCTTGAAAAGCTTCTCACTGTTTTTAGGTTTATTCCATCGATAATTGGTAAACGTAAAAATAGGGTAAGTGTGCCAGTATCTGTGAAATTAACTTTTCTCTGCAAAGTTTTGGTTTTCTTAAGTTATTACCACGGGTAATTTCAAGTTCCTTTATTTTGAGTGAAATGCCAGATTTTTTAACCATAATTTGACCAAATCGTCGTTTTCAATTTGTTGTTTTTACGGGTTGATTTTTTTAGTGGATGATTCTTCGGAAATCATATGAAGTATATTTTTAAAATAACATTCGTCATTTTTTTGTTATTTCTTAGTCTCTCAGTTGCTTCTGGCCGAGGAAGGAAAGAAATAAATGTTATTGGGAGCCCTGGAAGTGTTGTACCATCAAAAGATTTGATGAAGAAAAATAATGCTTTATCCAAACAATGTCGATTTTTAGATCCAGATTCGGCATTAATTTATGGAAAACGAGCTGCAAATCTTGCTGAGCGTTTAAATGACCAAAAGGAATTATCTAGGGCTTTTTTAAATCAAGGAGTTGTCTACGCCCTTAGAGGCAAAAATGATGAAGCTTTACTTTTATATGAAAAGTCCTTAAAAAAGGCTCAAGATATTAATTATGTAAAAGGAATAGAAAATGCCTTTCTGGCCTTGGGAGGAATCCAGTTTGAAAAGGGAAATTGGGAAAAAGGGCTTGATTATTTTTTTCATTCCCTGGAAATTTCGGACCATGAAGAGTTAACCGAGTTTCAAAAAGCCTTGATTCTTAATTATATAGGGTGGTTAAATGTAGTTAGAAAGAATTATAAAAGGGCTGAAGATCTTTTTGGTTTGGCACTTAATTACGAACCGGATATTAGATCTGAAGAGTTAAAGGTCAAAATTTTAAGTAATTTGGCATATATCCAGGCTATTCAAAAAAACAATGACCTAGCTCTTGATTTTATTAGGGAAGCTAAAGAATTAGCAAATCAAACAAATAATAGGTTTGGAATTTCTGAAGTGTTTTTTAATAAAGGAATAGTGGCATTGAATGAAAATAAATTTGGAGAGGCCTCCCAGTATTTTAGGAGGTCAATTTCTCAAAATGAAAGCTTGGATAATATTAATGGGCTTTCGATTGATTACTATTATATGGCGAAACTTGCTTTTGTTCAGGGAGAATATCCCTTGGCTCTAAAATACCTGGATAAAAGTCAATATTATACGAACATCACACTTTCAAAAGTGCAAATGGCCGAAAACTCAGTTCTTTACAATAAGGTTTATGAGGCTTTGGGGAATATAAAAATGGCCTATAAAGCCCAAAATCAGTTTCTGGCTTTTCATGATAGTTTAATGAGTGAAGAATCCATTGCCGTGGCGGAAATATTTCTAAAGGATCTTCAGCACAAAAGAGTACAAAAAATTATCGGGATTAAGAATTTAGAAATTCAAAAAGATAAAACCATAATAGGACTATTGTTTGTAGTGTTGTTGCTGCTATGTTTAATGGGGTTGGGCCTTTTCTTAAGGTATAAAAATAATAAGAAAGTAACAGCAAAATTACATTTGAAGAATGATGAGATTCTTGGTCTAAAAAACAAAATTGAAGCCCAAAATATTATTTTGGAAAAAACTAACCAGGATTTGGAACGGACCGTTTCGCTTAGAACAAAAAACCTTCAGCAAGTAAGTAAGGAATTGGAGTTACTTATTTATAGGTCTTCTCATGATTTAAAAGGTCCACTTACTTCCATAAAG
>NZ_SMMB01000836.1 GCF_009711365.1 Xanthovirga aplysinae
TTCTCTTATTTTATGACTCTTTTAGGTAAAAATAATTAAATACTTTGGAAACACGGCCTTACCAAAACATTCATCACCAAGTAATCGAAAAATGCAAACAGGGGGAAAGATCCGCTCAATATGAGCTGTATAAGCTGTATTCCAAAGCAATGTTTAATATTTGCTATAGAATGATGAATGATGAGGGGGAAGCTGAAGATGTTTTACAGGAAGCTTTTGTGAGTGCATTTCAGAAGATTAATTCATACAACGGATCCGCTTCTTTTGGTGCTTGGTTAAAGCGTATTGTGGTGAACAAATCTATAAATGCTTTGAATAAGCGTAAAATTCGTTTTGAACCTTTGGAAAAAGTGGGAAATGAAAGCCAAATTCCTTATGGATTTGATGATAATTGTTTGATTCTTGATATGGAAAGAATACGTGAAGGTATTCAACAATTGCCAGATGGTTATCGAGTTATTTTTTCTTTGTATCTACTGGAAGGGTATGACCATCAAGAAATTGCTGAAATATTAGATGTTTCGGTTTCTACTTCAAAGTCACAATATAGCCGGGCAAAAAATAAATTGAAACAACTTTTAAGTAAAGGAGCGCTTTATGGATGAATTGGAAAAGTTTATTCGCATACATCAGGAGGATTTAAATGATAAGGTTCCGAAGGATGAAAATTGGAAAAGGATCCAGGAAAATCTGGAAGTAAAGAAGAAGGAAAAAAAGAGAAAGCTTGATTACAATAACCTATGGAAGGCTGCTTCCATTACACTGTTTTGTATTTGCGCATATCTTTTATTGGAAAGAAAGGACTCAACAACCACA
This sequence comes from Xanthovirga aplysinae, assembly GCF_009711365.1. Taxonomy (GTDB): domain Bacteria; phylum Bacteroidota; class Bacteroidia; order Cytophagales; family Cyclobacteriaceae; genus Xanthovirga; species Xanthovirga aplysinae. The sequence continues at coordinate 817 of NZ_SMMB01000836.1, forward strand.
ATAGGGGGGAAGGAAATTGTATCGGAAAATAAAGCAGTGCAAGAATTAAAGAAGACGGAAGCTTATTATGTGCAACTAATTTCTTCAAGAGAAAAGGAAGTAGGTCGCTATTCTATACAGGATAAGCAATTGGTAATGAATTTTCAAAAGGACATTGAAATTTTGGATAATCGTTACTTACAACTTAAAGAAGAATTGCAAGAAGAAAAGACTAGAAAAGTGATTGATGCAATGGTGCAAAACATGCAACTACGATTAGAAATTTTAAATCAGCAGCTTCAAATCTTAGAAAATGTCCAAAATGAAAAAACAAATGAAAGCAATGATAAAGGAAAACTTATTTAAATCACTCGCAATTAGCCTGATTTTAGTAGTCCAATTATTTTATTTTTCTTCAGCAAGTGCCCAGGTAGAAAAGGAAAAGAGGATTTCAAAAAATTATAAGGTGAATAAGACCACCGAATTAAAACTGTCAAATAAATACGGTCAGGTTGATGTGGAAACCTGGGATAAAAATGAAATTGACGTAGAGGTTGTGGTGAAAGTAAAAATGAGGAATGAGGTCAGAGTGCAAAAGATTTTAAATAAAATTGAGATTGAGATAAATGAAAATAAGGATAAAATAAGTTTTGAGACCCAATTGAATGGTAGCATTAATACCTCCAGCTCCGAATCCTTTACGATTGACTACCGGATTAAAATGCCTAAAGGCAATCCGTTGGATCTCAAGAATCGTTTTGGAGATGTTTTTCTTGACGACTTTAAAGGCTCATTGGATTTAGAACTTGCCTATGGAAATTTAAAAGCCAGAAAATTATTGGGAGATAAATTGTCCGTAGATCTCTCTTTTGGAAGTGGGGAAGTGGATGAATTGAAATCAGGAAATATGGATGTTCGATATTTTGATTTAGATATTGAACATTTGGGGAAAGTAATCTTAGAAAATGGTTTTGGAAAATTAACAATAGGAACTGCGGATGATTTGGAATTAGATAGTCGATATGGTTCGGTCAGAATTGGTGAGGCTGGTGTGGTGGAAGCTTCCGTAGGTTTTGCTGGTTTTGATTTGGGAAGTGTTAGCCGTTCACTTCGATTAGTTGCTAAACATGCTAATGGCATTGAGATAGACCATATTGCTAAAACTGTAGAGGTTATTGATGTTGATGCTGATTTTAGCGGGGTACGGCTAAACTTCGAAAAGAATTGGGATGCGAATGTGGATGTAAAGTTAAGTTTTGCCAAACTTCGATATGATAAAGAGGATATTGATTTTAATTATGTAAATATTGGAAGGAACGTTGGGGAATATAAAGGAAAGATTGGTAAAGGGGAGAACAGTAACATAAAAATTTCCTCCAGCTATGGAGATGTTCGTCTAAAAGCCATAAGTAATTGATATAAAATCAAATGAAAGTTGTCCGGATTTTGAAGCTTAGCAGTTTCAAAGTTCGGAGTTTTTTAGAAATAGCCTGAATGCAAATCTACAGTTTCTATCTTAGAGTCGATTAATTTTCCTTTTTCGCATTTTAGGATACGTTGAGAGAATTTTTTAACAAAATAATGGTTGTGCGTTGCCATTAAAATTGCTGTTCCACTTTTGTTAATTTCCTGAAAAATTCGAAAAATGCCTTCTGCTACTTCAGGGTCCAGGTTTCCGGTAGGTTCATCTGCCAGAAGGATAAGGGGTTCATTAATTAAAGCCCTGGCAATCACAACTCGTTGTTGTTCCCCTCCCGATAATTGATGAGGCATTTTATTGATGGCTGAATCCAATCCTACCCGCATTAGGACCTCGGAAATTTTTTTCTTAATCTTAGACTTGTCTTTCCATCCTGTGGCCTTCATTACAAAGGTGAGATTTTCTGCTACTGTCCGGTCAAATAAAAGTTGGAAATCCTGAAAAATAATTCCCAGTTTACGTCTTAAAAACGGGATATCTTTTCTTTTTATTCCTTTCAGTTCGTAACCGCTAACTTTTCCACTTCCCATTTTTAAAGGCAAATCGGCATAAAGAGTTTTTAGCAACGAGCTTTTTCCGCTGCCCGTCCGACCTATCAGAAAAGCAAATTCTCCTTTTTCAATTTCAAAATTAATATCGCTAAGTATAGCGCTGTTTTCTTGAAAAATACAGGCTTGTTGAATCTTTACTACGGGTTCGGTGGAGAATGACATGCTTAAAGGTCCAGTTTTTGAATTTTGCCAAAAGGTAATTCCTCAATGAGGGTTCGAAGAATATTTTCTTTTCCTTCCAGACCGTATTTTTCCAGGTTCTTTAAAGGACGGTCCGCTCTAAAATAGGCAATTAAAACGAAGTTTTCATCCCTTAGCTGAATATAATCAGGAATTTTAGCTTTGCCTTTAACTTTAATTATGTGCATCAGAAAATTTCTTTTATCTTAAAAGCTAATACTGTTATTTAGATTTTTTGGTCACATGTTTTCAATTGAGTGAGCTTTCCAATCCATTTAGGATGGAAATAATTGGTTTTTCCTATTAATCCAAAATAGTCCTTTTGTATACAGCCTTTGTTTGATGTAAACCAAAAAAAGGTAGTAAGATGAAATTACTACCTTTTACAAATATATGGTTTAACTTTTAAGCAGTAGCTAACTCAGCCGCTTTTTTGTGGTCGGCAAGAAATTGTGCTAATCCTTTATCTGTTAAGGGATGATTTAAAAGACCCATAATTACTTTAAATGGACAGGTAGCTACATCAGCTCCTATTTCCGCACATTGTAATAAATGAGTTGTATGTCGAATGGATGCTGCTAACACTTCTGTTTTGTAGCCGTAGTTTTGATAAATCTGAGCGATTTGAGCAATAAGTTCTACACCATTGGCTCCAATATCATCCAAACGACCTAGAAATGGAGAAACGTATGTTGCCCCTGCTTTAGCGGCTAAAAGGGCTTGGCCTGCAGAAAATACTAGTGTACAGTTGGTGCGAATTCCTTTTTCACTAAAATATTTAATGGCTTTTACCCCATCCTTAGTCATGGGTACCTTTACTACAATTTTATTGTCGATAGCGGCCAATTCTTCTCCTTCTTTGATCATCCCCTCAAAATCGGTGGCAATAACTTCTGCGCTTACTTTATCCTCAACTATATTACAAATAGCTTTGTAATGAGCTTTTACATTTTCTTCACCAGAAATACCTTCTTTTGCCATTAAAGAAGGGTTGGTAGTAACTCCATCCAATACCCCAAGGGCGTGTGCTTCCCGAATTTCGTCCAGGTTAGCCGTGTCAATAAAAAATTTCATAAGGATTATTTGTTTATCGGATTATCGCTACGAAAGTAGTTATAATTTTTAAAAATGTGAAAACCCTATAATATATATTGGGTTTTAGTCTATTTAACCTAAATGCTTTAGAAAAAACGAAATTGTGATGGAGTAATTATCTGGGTGAGAAAAAAAGTGGCAAATCGAATATCGCACCGCTCAACCACCTACCCTTGCTACCTTCCGGTCCTGGGGGATTTAGTAGGAGCTGGTCGTACCGATTTGCCACTACAAAGTTAAGAAGGCTTTTGGGTTTTGCAAACTCAATAATTGTAAAAAAATGAAGAAGGTGCTTTGTGACTGATTATCAGGGAGATTTTTTTTTGGTATATTTTAAGGTTGTATGTGGAGGTTGAATGAAGGGAAATAAAAAAGCAAACCGAACATCGCACCGCTCAACCACCTACCCTTGCTA
>NZ_SMMB01000873.1 GCF_009711365.1 Xanthovirga aplysinae
GTTTTTACGTCAGATATGATCGATAAAAAAGCATTGGCAGAACAGGCCAAAATAGAGTTTGAGGCTTACCTTAAAATCAAAGGTCTCCGAAAAACAGCAGAACGTTTTTCCATTATCGATGAGTTTTTTGCTTTGGAAGAGCATGTTGATGTGGAAAGTTTTTATCTGATGATGAGGAACCGAAATTATTCTATTAGCAGAGCAACTATCTATAATACACTGGATTTGTTGGTGGAATGTGGTTTGGCCGTTAAGCATCAATTCCGGGAAAAACAGGCCTTATATGAGCAGGCCCTCACTTACAAACATCATGATCACCTGGTTTGTAATACTTGCGGAAAAATTAAGGAATTCTCTGATGAACGAATTGAAGCAATTAAGAGAACTATTGGGAAAGAGTTAGGCTCTAATATAAGGCGACATGCATTGGTTTTTTATGGAGATTGTACCATAGAAAACTGTGAGAATAAACCCGGGAGATAATTGAGCTATTTCCTAAAAAAGCAATGATTTCTTCCTTATTTTATTTTTCTATGGCATCTAATTGAATAGTTATTGTGATTCATTAATGTAAAGTGTCCTCTTTTTTGTCACCTTTGCTTTTCTCTAAATTTTTTTATTCTGATATAATACAATATGTAGGTTTAAACTTGTTGGTATATCATTCTAATTAAAATTTTCAAGGCAGGACTGTATTGCTTCCATTTATTAGCTGAAAAAGTAGGATGTAATTTGGTCTTAGTGATAAAGTAATTATAAGAAAAGCCGAACCTAAGAAAGGTTTGTATCTTATAACCGGCTAGTTTCTAAATAAATATTCTTTTGGGCACCTCCCTTTTTTGATTATTAGTTTAATATTTACTCATTCCCTTTATCTGTTGTGAATGTCTGATCCTTAGCGTATTTTTGGAGGAATTTTAAAAGAGCTACCTATTTTAATTATGCAAAGAGACCAATTAGTTTTTGATCTGATTGATAAAGAACAAGATCGTCAGGAAAGAGGGCTTGAGCTGATCGCCTCTGAAAATTTTACTTCGCGCCAGGTGATGGAAGCTATGGGAAGTGTATTGACAAACAAATATGCTGAAGGGCTTCCGGCTAAAAGGTATTATGGAGGTTGTGAGGTTGTGGACCAAGTGGAGAACTTGGCCATTGAAAGAGCCAAAGAATTATTTGGAGCTTCATGGGTGAATGTCCAGCCACATTCAGGAGCGCAAGCAAATGCTGCAGTTATGTTGGCCTGTCTTCAGCCTGGAGATAAAATTTTAGGTTTTGACCTTTCTCATGGAGGTCACTTGACGCATGGTTCACCAGTTAATTTTTCTGGGAAGCTTTACCAGCCAGTGTTTTATGGTGTGGAGAAAGAAACCGGTGTAATTGATTGGGATAAGGTAGTAGAGACCGCTCGTAAGGAAAAGCCAAAAATGATCATTTGTGGGGCTTCTGCCTATAGTCGGGATTGGAATTATAAAAAACTGCGTGAAGCGGCAGATGAGGTAGGAGCCATTTTATTGGCTGATATTTCTCACCCTGCTGGTTTGATTGCCAGAGGTATTTTGAATGATCCCTTAGAATTCTGTCATGTGGTAACAACCACCACTCATAAAACTTTGAGAGGTCCACGAGGTGGAATGATCATGTTGGGGAAAGACTTTGACAATCCATGGGGATTAAAAACGCCTAAGGGAGTAATACGTAAAATGTCTGCCTTATTGGATTCAGGGGTATTCCCGGGAACTCAGGGAGGTCCTTTGGAGCATGTTATTGCGGGTAAAGCGGTGGCTTTTGGGGAAGCGCTTACCGATGAATATTTCGAATATATCGTTCAGGTTCAGAAAAATGCCATGGCTATGGCTAAAGCATTTGAAGCCAGGGGGTATGATATTATCTCCGGAGGTACTGATAATCACATGATGTTGATTGACCTTCGTTCAAAAGAGCTTACCGGAAAATTGGCGGAAAACACATTGATAAAGGCAGATATCACCATAAATAAAAATATGGTGCCATTTGATGATAAATCTCCTTTTGTGACTTCTGGTATGAGAACTGGAACTTCTGCCATCACTACCCGAGGAATGAAAGAAGATCATATGGCTAAGGTGGTAGAGTTGATTGATACGGTTTTGATGAATCATGATAATGAAGCCAAAATTGCGGAAGTAAGAGAGGAAGTGAATAGTTGGATGGGAAATTTCCCCCTTTATAAATAAAATATTATCCTTAAACAGGGGTTAAAAGTTAGGAAAAGAATGTTGCTGCATATGCGGGAGAGGTTCTTAACCTGACTTTTGACTTTTTTGGAGCAAAGGTGATTAAATAAGTAAAGAATTACGAAGAGTTTGGGCTATCCTTTCATTCTCCATGACAAAATAAGGGAAACCAGATTTTTTCATCTTAAAAATAATAGATTGTGGCGAACACGGTGAAAAACGATGAAAAAGAGATGACCTTTCTGGACCATCTCGAGGAGCTGAGATGGCATATGATCCGCTCTTTTGCCTCTATTTTTATATTGGCTGTTGTGGCTTTTTTGTCCAAAGATATTGTTTTTCATCAAATCATATTAGGGCCGTCCCGGACGGATTTTTGGACTTACCAGACTTTATGTAAAATAGGGACCTGGTTAAATTCCGATGTGCTTTGCATTGATAGTCTGCCATTTGAGATTCAAAGTCGTCAAATGACGGGGCAATTTACTATGCATATTACTTCCTCTTTGGTGGTGGGATTGATTTTGGCTTTTCCTTATGCATTTTGGGAGTTTTGGCGATTTATTAGTCCTGCTCTTTATACTAAAGAGCGAAATGCTTCTCGTGGAGCTGTATTTTTTGTCAGTATTTTATTTATTGCTGGGGTTTTATTTGGTTACTATATCGTTTCTCCCCTGTCGATTAATTTCTTGACAAATTATACCTTGGATCCAAGCATAAAGAACCAGATAGATATTACCTCTTATATATCGACTCTTTCTATGTTGGTGCTCTCTTGTGCCATCATGTTCCAGATGCCGGTAGTGGTATATTTTCTGAGCCAGGCAGGTTTAGTGACTCCCGAAAGGATGATTTATTTTAGAAGGCATGCTTTTATTGTGATTTTAGTCTTATCGGCTATTTTGACACCTCCGGATGTAATGAGTCAGTTATTGATAGCTTTGCCACTAACTATACTTTATCAAATCAGTATTTATGTTTCACGAATGGTTTTGAAAAGAAAACTAAAAAGTGAAGAAATCCAGAAATACCAATAATCTAAATATTTAATATCCAAAATCGAATCGATTATGTCAAAGAGAATAGCGATTGGAGGTGACCACGCAGGTTTTGAGTATAAACAAAAGTTGACCGAAAAATTGAAGGCCCATGGCTATGAAGTAAAGGATTTTGGCCCTTTTAGTGATGAATCTGTAGATTACCCCGATCATGTACATCCTCTGGCAGTAGCTATAAAGAATCAAGAAATTGATGAGGGAATATTGATTTGCGGAAGTGGAAATGGCGTAGCCATGACTGCTAACAAACACACGGATATTCGAGCTGCCTTGTGTTGGAATTCAGAGTTGGCGGCTTTGGCCCGTCAGCACAACAACGCCAATGTAATCTGTATTCCTGCTCGATTTGTTTCTTATAAGGAAGCGGAAGAAATGGTAGATACTTTCCTTTCGACAAATTTTGAAGGAGGAAGACACGAGCGCAGAATTAAGAAGATAAGTTGTTAATTTACTTTAAGTAGTATTAAAAAAGCGGCAACTGCCGCTTTTTTAATACTTATAAGCCTTTAAAGGTTACCTCATTAAATGAATGTTTGAATTTTTTTATTGCCTATTTGAACCACTCCAGTTTCCAATAAAGAATAAATAGAAGATTTTCTGCCAGAGATAATCTTCTATCAATTTGATTGTCAACTTAGGAAAAGAAAGCTTAGAACAGTTGTTAATCTTACTCCATTTGGGGGCACTTTATTGTAGGAAACCAATTATACTACCTGTTTATTCAAAAGCATTGATCTTTTAGAGGAAGTGGGCATGAAGAAATAAAGGAGGGACTTAAAAGGAAAGAATTGGTTTTTGAGTCTAAATATTTTTAATTTTTTTAAAGGAGGAGAATGATGCAAGGAAGGGCTATGCTCATAGTTTTTTTAGGAGCCTGTAGTTACGGAATACTTTCCACTATTGTTAAATTATCCTATAAAGTAGGTTTTACCGTTCAGGAAGTAACCGGAATCCAACTACTGTTAGGGGCAATCACCTTTTGGCTGATAAATGGTGTTCAGCATTTGTTAATGAGAAAAGAGGGAAGCCGGATGGCCCACCAGAACAAATTAACTTTAAAAGAAAAGGGCAAACTGCTATTAATGGGAATGCCAATTGGGCTGACAAGCATTACTTATTACATTTGTGTAAGATACGTCCCTGCCTCCTTAGCCATTCTCTTTTTGTTCCAATTTACATGGATTGGGATGTTGTTGGAGAGTATTATTTCTGGACGTCGGCCTTCTCGTTTGCAATTGGTAAGTTTATTCTTTTTGTTGTTTGGAACATTTCTGGCAACAGGAATTACTTCGGTAGGCTGGGAGAATTTTAATGTGCCAGGAGTATTCTTTGGCTTGCTGGCTGCATTATCTTATGCCCTGTTCATCTTTTTTAATAGCCGAGCTAATTCCAATGTACCAACGATCACCCGTAATCAATGGATGTTAACCGGCGCCGTTTTAATCAGCCTTCCCATTTTTCCTCCGGAATTTATTTTTAACGGGGCGCTGGGAAAAGGTTTAATAGCTTACGGTATACCTTTAGCGTTGTTTGGCGCAATTATCCCTCCATTTTTCTATGCAATTGGTGTTCCGAAAACAGGAGTGAATATGGCCTCCGTACTTAGTGCTGCAGAATTACCAGTTGCGGTCTTTGTGTCTTCCATGGTATTGAAGGAAACTGTAAGTTTTAGTCAATGGATGGGGGTAATAATTATATTAGCAGGGATAATT
>NZ_SMMB01000623.1 GCF_009711365.1 Xanthovirga aplysinae
TTCCACTCTGCAGCCACTCATAATGAAGGCCCCTAATTCTTTATATTGCCCTTCGATGGCTTTAAACACTTCTTCTTGAAGCATTTTTAAATCATCGTTGTGTAACATTCGGCCACCATCGGTAAAATGTAATTTTTTCATTCTGTATTTTTCAATTTGAAAGATTTTTTTCTTAGTGAGGGTTAAACATGCCCATCAATTAGACTTTAAAAAGAGAAAAGGAAGGCATAGTGGGTTTCCTCTCTCCTCCTTTTTAAATGGTATGGAACTACTCCTTGAAAAGTGATTTCAATAGATTGCCTATTTTCTCCTTTGTTGGGGCTGTGAGTTCTTTTATTACTTGCTGGAGTTCCTGAATTTCCCTTTGTTGTTTTTCAATAAGTTGATGTTGTTGATCAAAACGCCTATTGGTCTCCTGAATGGCTGCGGTATTCATGGCCACCATCCCATTGTAATACAAGCCGTAACGATCCAGATCTTCGGCATAACTCACTAATTCAGGGAACAACTCTCCCACTTCTTGAGCCCCAAATCCAACTTGTAAATTCTCCTCCGGATCTTCTTTGTAACGGTAACGAATAGGATTCATCTGCATGACTTTATCTAAAACGTTCTCCACCGGATCAATATCTTTTTTGAGCCTTAAATCCGAAGTAGCAGAACTAACCGTGGCATGAATTTGGCCGTTGACATAGAGGCTATAAGAAGAAGAAGCACTAGTTTTTATGCCTACATTCCCCCTAATTTTTATAGCCTCCCCTCCTATTTCAGTCTTTGCCCAATCTTCAGAATAATTAAGAATAAGGGTATCCGTATAATCCACAAGAGCCCGGCCTGTTTCTTCTTTTCTATATGGATGTCCTATCCTTAAATCATGGACTCTAATATATGCAGAGCCTGAACTGGTAGTCACATCCAATGCTTTCAAACTACCTGAAATTTCTCCATTAACGGTTAAATTGCCAGACAATAAGGTATCTTCCGCATAAACATTAAAAAAAGGAATAGAAGTAGTTCCCCCAGAACCATACTTGTTAATATAAAGTCCCCCTTCAACATTTTCTCCTCCGGTTTGAATAAAAGCATGCGTTGTATTATGCCCCCCATACAGGCGGATAGGAATATAACCAGTTTCAGATTCAGCATACTGGTCTCCTGCAGTAACAGTTGCGTGATTATGAAAGAGTTTAATATTACCACTTGCTTTAATATTACCCCCTACTTCTAATTTCTCCTCAGGTATGACATTGATTCCCAGATTACCATTTTCTGTAACAAATAATTTAGAGGAACCATTTACTTGCAATCCAAAATAATTGCCCCCTTCCATACCTACCGCATTAAGGAAATAATTACCAGAACCATTAACATTTAGGTTCATATACCGTGTATCACTTTCCTTTAGGGTAAGGCTTGTTCCTCCTTCCAAACTTCCTCCAAAATAAGCTCTTCCTTCGGCATAGACATTCCCAGTTCTTGCATCTACCGAAAAGCGAGGTTTTTCATCCACTGCATTGTAAGAAGACCGAATAGAAAAACCCCACCAGGTATCCAGGTTGATGTTATTAATTTTATCAAGGCCGGCATAATCATTCCCTCGATTTAAGGCATAAACCGAGCTTCCATCGGCTGACAACCTTATATCCCTAGTATGCAAAAAACCCGAAACCTCCAGGTTATTGGCGTTCCAGTCTGTAGTGGAGTTATTTGAATTTCCGGAGTGATATATCTTCTTCCATTCTTTGTCAATCATATTTCTAACATAAAAACCATTGACCTGACTATAACTCATAGCCAGTTGTGCCCCTCTTTCAGGCATATCTCCTCCCAAAAATGCTTTAACCATGTATCCAGCTTGGGAGGGAAGGTTAGCACTACTGGGTTGTAAAAACCTGGTTTCCCCTACTGTTAGAAGTTCATCGGCATCCCCCACCTTATAAGGTATCCCATTTAATGCCCTACCAAAGCCATAAGGTCTGTGCTCTCCATCCCAAAGGTCTGCATCTAAACCACTTTTTTCCCCATCATTTCCACGGTGCCACACTTCCTGTGTGCCTACGTAGTACCCATTGGCTGCATACACCTTACCCGAACGAGCATCAACAGCAAAGGCGGCTTTCCCTGCAGGAATACTCCCATTGGTATAGATAGAATTGACGGAAAACCCATACCAAGTTTGTACTGCCACATTATTGAGTTTATCCAAACCGGCGTAATCCGATCCACCCGATATCATACTTCCTCCCGTACTATAAACAGGCTCTTGGGAATTGCTTACCGTACTAAATTTAATGCCATTGGCTTGTTGGTTTATATGTAAAGATCCTTGGAAATATGCATTACCTTCAGAAGTAATATTCCAATTATTGGAAAAAGCCGTTATGTTATTATTGAAATAAACCTTTTCTCTAAACCAATGTCCATTTTGTGCATTGGTACTATAGTGCGCATAAAGGTCATTTCCAGCTCCTATCTGTAAATAGGTATCATTGTCTTCATTATTAATTTCCAATACTCTTCCATAGCCATTGTCTTGCTGCCCTAATTTTAGGGCATCGATTGTAATTCCTCCCACCCTTAAAATATCAGTAGTGGTAGCTCCCCACCTAGTGAGCTGCTGTAGTGTATGTGGAATAACATCAAAATAGGTAGGCCCTCCCCCCAACTTCACTTGAATAAATTCTGTTCTTCCCTCTTCTTGCGATAAGTTGTCCTCTAATTGTGAAGCACTTACTATTTTAGCCTTATATAGCTCCCTTTTAGGAGCAATTCCTCCGCTAGCCAATTGGTAATTGGTGCGCATTTCAGGGATATCTTCTACAATATAT
>NZ_SMMB01001144.1 GCF_009711365.1 Xanthovirga aplysinae
TTTTCCACAATTCATCGTCTTATAGCTAGAGATTGATAAAATCAAATTGCAAAAAATGGATATCAACAAAATTTGGGATGACTTCCATCAAGAGCTGAAAGCATTTATCCTGAACAAAACCAGAAATTCGGCGGACACTGATGACATTTTGCAGGAGGTATTCATTAAAATCATGCAAAATATGAATAAGGTAAAACATGCCAAGAGTTTAAGACACTACTTGTTTGGAATTGTTCGTAATGCCATTACGGATTACTTCAGGAATAAGCAATACGACCAACACAATCTTGAAATCCCGGAAAAGCTTACTGAGGAAGAGTCTGAGTCCCTAAATGAAACCATTGCCGAATGTTGCATAAAGCCATTTATCAATCAGTTGCCGGAAAACTATAAAAAAGCATTGCTCAGCACGGAATTCGAAAATATTTCCCAAAAGGACATGGCTAATAAACTGAACATTTCTTATTCAGCTGCCAAATCCAGAGTACAAAGAGGAAAAGAAAAATTGAAAGGACTAATACTACAATGTTGTTCCTTGGAAAGCGATAAATATGGAAACCTATCGGCTAAATCAAAAAAGAATTGTAATTGCGCTTAATTTTTCTGCGTCTTTTTTAAGAATTGCCGTCTTACCAGCGAACAACAAAATTATAGAATCATGCAAGCAGAAAAAATCAAATCAGAAATCAGAAAATCCTACGGGAACATTGCCAAAGGAAAAAAAACAGAAAGCTGTTGCAACAATACTGGCTGTTGTACGAGCGATGATTTAGGTACCTCCATGAAGGAGGATTACAGCAAAGTAGCAAAAGGATATCAAAAAGAAGCTGATTTGTCGTTAGGTTGTGGATTACCAACTGAAATTGCAAATATTAAAGAAGGCGATACAGTTGTGGACCTTGGCTCCGGTGCCGGAAATGACGTTTTCATTGCCCGAAGCATTGTGGGGGACTCAGGAAAAGTGATTGGCATTGATATGACTCCGGAAATGGTCATTCGTGCCTTACAAAACAACCAAAAACTCGGTTTCAAAAACGTGGAGTTTGTACTGGGAGAAATTGAAGACATGAAAGAAATCCCAGAGCATTCAGCGGATGTAGTCATTTCAAATTGTGTCATGAATCTGGTCCCTGATAAAGCCAAAGCCTTCAATGAAATTCATAGAATCTTGAAGGTGGGAGGACATTTCAGTATTTCGGATATAGTTCATACAGGCTCACTACCCAAAGGAGTTTTGGAAGCAGCAGAAATGAATGCTGGTTGTGTTGCCGGAGCAAATGAGAAAGGGGACTACCTAGGGATAATTAAGTCCGTTGGTTTCAAAAATCTTCAAATTAAAAAAGAACGTCTCATTGAACTGTCAGACGAATTGCTCTTAAAATACATTACTCGAAATGAATTACAAAAATTTAGAGATTCAGGATCGGGAATTTACAGCATCACTATTTATGCAGACAAATTAGAGGAAGGAAGTTGTTGTGAAAGCACCACAAATAGTTGTTGTGGCAGTGAAACTACAAAAGGAGATAAAAAAGAAGAACAATTCTGTTGTGGAACAACTGAAAACCAAAAGAGTCTGGATTGTTGCGCATAATCACACCACCACTAAAAAAGAGTAGCGGGTTCCGTCACTTAAATTATGACGGAACCCGCTATAAGTTTCTTTAACATTCTCTTGAAGTAATTCTGGAAATTAGTTTTATTATTAAAAAGCATCTATGGTTATGGACATTGATAAAAAAGCTTTAGTACAATTTATACAACAAGTTATTCCAATATCAAAAGAAGATGCTTATGGTATTGCACACCATTTCCAGTTGAAAGAATTAAAAAAAGGGGAACAATTAGTAAGAGAAAATAAAATAAGCGACGACTATCTATTTTTGGAAAAAGGATTTCTTCGAACTTACCTCTACGACTTTGAAGGAAATGAAGTGACAACCGATTTTTTTACAAAAAATAACATTGTATTTGAGGTAACATCATTTTTTAACAGAGTACCATCTCAGGTTAACATACAGGCTATAACCGATTGCAAAGGATATAGGCTTTCCTATCAAGAACTCAACTCACTTTTTCATAGCAAACCTGTTTTTAGAGATTTTGGGAGAGCAATTTTGGTAAAGGAATTTATTACCTCAAAAAAGAGAACAATTTCAATGATCAACCAAACAGCCGAACAAAGGTACAAAGCCCTTTTAAAATCAAATATGGAAATATTGGTAAATGCTCCCTTAAAATATATTGCATCATATTTAGGCATTACAGATAGTTCTTTAAGCCGAATCAGAAAAGATATTTCAAAAAAATGATTTCTTGTCATTTGGCAAGTAGGATTTACGGGGATGTTAAGAACTTTAAGTAAGTCAAGATCTTTGAGTAAGTAAAGATCTTGACTATTTACTTTAAATCTTAGTACCATGGAAAACATCTCAACCCCATTAAGCATATTCTTTATTTTAACTACCATCGCAACTGTTGTGCAGTTTTATAGGGCCTCAGGTTATAGCAAAAAGGTTTTATGGATAATTTTAGTTTTGATGGTTTTCCAATTAATCATTGGATTATCAGGATTTTACCAAACACCTCCGAGATTTCTTTTGTTACTACCTCCTAATATATTAATGGTATTGTTCCTTTTTCTTACCAGAGGGGGCAGAGCATTTATTGATTCATTAGACCTCAAAAAATTAACCTTATTGCATACCGTTCGAATTCCTGTTGAAATCACTTTATACTATGTGTTTTTAAGTAAATTAATACCTGTTAATATGACATTTGAAGGGAATAACTTCGATATTATCGCAGGGATAACCGCCCCAATTATTTACTATTTAGTATTTGTAACCGGTAAAGCTAGCAGAACCCTGTTGCTTGTATGGAACTTTTTATGTTTAGCCTTATTATTAAATGTTTTAACCTTTGCTGTTTTATCGGCCCAAACACCTTTACAGAAATTGGCTTTTGACCAACCCAATATTGGAGTGACCTATTTTCCTTTTGTATGGTTGCCAACCATTATAGTTCCAATTGTTTTCTTATCTCAATTGGCGGGAATTAGACAGCTAATATTCTCGAACTCCAAGGAATTAAACGCCAAATTTTAAAAGTAGATTTAAGGAAGAAACATTATTAAACGTAGGTGAAAGCACATGATCGATGACAAAATTAACCAATAAAAACCTGAGGATAATCCAACCAGTTAAAAGGGGCCTCTTGCAAAAGCCCCATTTTTTAAGGTAAAATTAAAAGTAAATTTTCCTGCTTCCATAAGATATGTATCAGGAAATAAGTGGATAAATACGAGTTTCTAGTGTTAGAACTCTACAATACAATCAAGGATACTAAAAATATTAATATACTGATACCATCTTTCCGTTTGCGATAACTCCCTTTATGTCTATCCTTTTCAGAAAGAATCAATTATTCTTTTATATTTAACCATAACGATAAGTGATGCAATTTTTCATTTTAAATGGAAAGTAGCAATCAAGTCTCACTAAATCCTTAACTGATATGAGAAAAAAAATAAACATTATAAGAAGCCTAATCATCACTTCTATACTAAGCCCATTTCTAACTTTTGCTCAGTCAAATAATGATTTGGTTAAAGAGATTCAGGAATTAATGCTAACCCACTATATCTTCCTGGAAAAAGCAAAAGAAACTAATTCGCATCTAGACCAGTTGATGAAAGAGAATTATTTTGATGCTTATACCCAACCCGAAGAGCTGGCAAAGGCCCTAACTGAGCAGCTGAGAAAAATAACCAATGACAAACATTTGGGAGCCTATCCACCCCGACAACAAAAAGAGGAGGTTGATCCTATAGTCAATTTTCAAAAGAATCTTTCCAGGTATTATACCCCTATGATCAATGGGTTTAAATATTTTGATAACAATGTTGGATATCTGGACATGCGTTTTTTTGGGGGTGGGGAGGAAAATTATTCTAAAATAGATCAAGTTTTACAACAATTAACCCTGGCAGATGCTCTAATTATTGATATGAGAAAAAATGGAGGAGGAAGTCCCCATACAGTTCAGTACCTATGTAGCTATTTTTTCGACCAACATTTTTTATTGAACAGTATTTATTCCAGAAATGATGACCACACCGAAGAATTATGGACGATGGATGTTCAGGGAAAGAAAAGGCCAAAGGTACCTATTTATATCCTCTCAAGTGAACGCACCTTCTCCGGAGCTGAAGACTTTTCTTACACCATGCAAAATCTTAAAAGAGCCACTATTATAGGAGAAGTTACTGGTGGAGGGGCTCACCCTACTCGTTCTTTTCCATTAGCCAATGGATTTGAGGTCCGTATACCATTTGCTCGAACTATTAACCCCATAACTAAAACAAACTGGGAGGGAGTAGGTGTAATTCCTGATATAAACATTCCTGCAGATAAAGCCCTGGAAAAAGCAAAAGAACTTGCTACTTTGGCAGCAAATGAATATAAAAACGCTTTTCTTAAGCCCCTGGAAAATGTTTTAAATTCGTTAGAACAGAAGGAAATAACCAAAGAAACTGAAGATAGAATATTTAAGCTTTTCAATGACATTGTGAAGGCAAATATGCTCAACGAAAATGACATTAATATACTTGGTTATAATTATTTATTGAATAATAAAATAAATAGAGCCTTAGTCATATTTAAAGCCAATACACTTTTATTTCCAAACTCTGCTAATGTATATGACAGCTATGCAGAAGCATTGGGAAAAAATGGTCAAAAAGAACTGGCAATAGCCAACTATAAAAAAGCAATTGCAGTAGCAACTGAACAAAACCATAGATTCCTGGAAGCCTTTAAACAAAATTTAAAGTCGTTTCAAGAAAGAAATAATTAATATTATGAATCAAAGGCATTGTACACTCAATGTCTTTGGCTTTTTAAGCATTCCTTTTTGTTGTTATAATTCTGTCTTTAAATGTACAGCCCCCAAATTCTGAAAAGGATTTCAAACAAAAAGCTATTTACTCATGGAGTGTTTTGGCTTATTATGTATACCTACTACGTGGGTTCAAATTGGGCATTTTATGAAAACAAAATGGCTTTGTTTGAAAAGTATTTCATTAAAACAAACTTACAAATACTTCTTTCATATGCCATTATCTATATCCTTATCCCCCATTTATTGAATAAGAGTCGAAAAATCATATTCATATTAAGTGGGTTAATATCAATTTATATTATTTACGTCCTATATACCGCCTATAGGTTTTACATTTTTGACCCCAAATACCCCGATATTTACCGGAAATTTGATTTATATGAGCGCATCACTGATTTTAACCTATACTTTAATGAGATCACCTGGTTTATTTTTCCTACCATCATTTTAGTGGCCTTACAATATTATAATGATCAAAAAGAAGTATTAAGCCTTAGGGAGCAAAAGAAAACCACGGAGTTGAACTTATTAAAAAACCAGCTGAATCCTCATTTCCTTTTTAACACATTAAATAACCTGTATACCCTGGCCTTAAAAAAATCAGACAAAACCCCTGAGGTGATTGGGAAATTATCGGCTATACTTGACTATATGTTATATCATTGTAACGATAAATTTGTTGCTCTTTCTGATGAAATCTCCTTAATTAACAATTATATTGAGCTAGAAAAAATAAGGTATGGAAGGCGATTGGAAATTACCTTTGATTATAAAATAAGTAAGGAGACCAAAATTGCACCTTTAATACTACTTTCTTTTGTTGAAAATGCTTTTAAGCATGGAGTTAAAGAAGAGATTAACCTAGCGGAAATCAAAATAAACCTCTATACTAATGAAAATGAAATTCTTTTCCGATTAGAAAACTCAATACCCTTTCATAAACAAAAAAATGAATTCAAAAACTCTAACTCCATAGGCTTACGGAATATCAAAAAACAATTGAATATTCTTTATCCAAATTCCCATGCACTAGAAATTAGTGAGAGAAGCAACAATTATCTGGTTACCTTAAAAATGATTCCCAATGATCCATAAATGCATGATCGTAGATGATGAGGAGTTAGCAAGGGAGTTAATCGCCACCCACCTTTCTCATCTGGATGAGTTTGAGTTAATAGCTTCCTGCAAAAATGCCCTGGAAGCCAGGACCATTCTTCAACAAAAAGAAGTTGACTTACTTTTCCTAGATATAGAAATGCCTTTTTTAAAGGGGACAGAATTTTTTCAAAGTTTGAGCAGAAAACCCAAAGTTATTTTTACCACAGCTTTTAGAAATTATGCAGTAGAAGGATTTGAATTAAATGCAATAGATTATTTGTTAAAACCTATCTTATTTGATCGCTTTATCAAGGCCATTGATAAGTTTTTGGAAAGTAAGAAATTAAATGGGATCAAACAGCTCAATAGGAAGGATCATATATTTATCCAAAGCCATAAGAAAAACATCAAACTAAAATTAGCTGATATTCTATATGTGGAAAGTCTAAAGGATTATATTAAAATCAGCTTTCCTGAAGATAATTTGATATTTAAATGTGGTATTACTGCTTTTGAAAAAATGTTGGACAATCGTTTTTTAAGAGTGCATCGTTCCTTCTTGGTGAATATGGATAAAGTCTCTGCTTTTACTAAAAATGATATTGAAATAGAGGAAAAAGAAATCCCCATAGGAGAATCTTATAAGATTGATGTTTTAAATAAACTCAAATAGTAAAAAAAATGGGTACTACAAGAATTTCACCTGTAAATGACCTCGATTAAAACACCAATAAAAAAGGATTTAAAAATAATATCAAGATTAACGCATATGAGATAGCACTTTCAGGGCAAAAGAAAACTAACCCTACACCATCAAATTTATTGGAATACCAAAAAACTCGGATTTATGAAAAAGTATATGGGATTTTTCATCTTCTTTTTTTCGCTACAAACATTTATTGCCAAAGCCCAAACCAAGCAAGATTCCCTTGCTATTAAACAAGTGGCCCTCGATTACATTGAATCCCAACATAATGTAAATCCAGAGCAATTTGAGCGAGCAGTACATCCCAGAATGGTAAAAAGAACTTTTTGGAGGAATGGAAGTTCAGGCAAAGAATATTTACGTGAGTCTTTTAAAGATTATATGGTTTTGTTAGCGGAAACCTACAACCAGAACGGTGATAAGTTTTCTGAGAATCCTAAAAAAGAGGTTATTATTTTGGATATTTATGATAAAACGGCCTCAGTGAAACTCATTGCAGATGAGTGGATAGATTACATGCATATTATAAAAATAGAAGGGGAATGGAAAATTGTGAATGTTCTTTGGCAATTTAATGATTCTTCCCGGCATTGATTTTGGGTTTCTTGTTAAAAGCATAACTCAAGATTAAAACTTAAGACCACTTTAAAGGAAAATTCTTGAGGGATATAGGGAGGTGGAGAAATTCACCAAAATGATTTATGAAAGTGGCCTGTTATTGATTGGGGGTACGGGTTCAAATAACCCCTGAATAACCCCAGGAGGTAGTTTCCATTAAGGACTTAGCTTATGGGCAAATTCCGATATTCCAAATACAGAAGTATTAAGAATAGCAACAATAAATGGAGCTAAATTACTGAATAATGATCATAGGACAGGGAGTATTGAAGAAGGCAAGTAGGACAATTTTGGGATCTTGAGCAAATACCCATTGGAAGATATCGAACAACCTCTTAAAATTGAACTAACCATGAACAACCGAAATACCTATTATCCAAAACAGTACAAATGTTAATTAGTACAAATGTTAATTAGCACAAATTGAAATATGAAAAATAGGGTATGGAGCTGGACTTCCCAGATTGATTCCATTTGTTAAATTGGAATGTAAATTAATTGTTTATCAACAAATTTTAATAAATCATGACAACAGCAAACGTTTATCTCACTTTTAATGGCAATTGCGAAGAAGCCTTTAATTTTTATCAATCCGTATTTGGAGGAGAGTTTTCCTATGTGGGAAAATTCAAGGATATGCCTCCAATGGAGGGGCAACCACCAATTTCTCCCGAACATGCCGAAAAGATTATGCACATGGCTTTACCCCTAAGTGAGGAAACTGTCATTATGGGAAGTGATACCATGGAAGAAGGAGACTCAAACCATGTACAGGGAAACAATTTCTCCATTTCAATCGATACAGATTCAAAAAATAAAGCCGACAAGCTTTTTGACAAACTGACCTCAGGCGGGGTGACAAAAATGCCCATGAATAAGACCTTTTGGGGTGACTATTTTGGTATGTTAACAGATAAATTTGGAATAAACTGGATGATCAGCTTTAACGAAAATCCACAAAAATAATATACACCCACTTAAAAACCCCATCTGGCAAGTTTGTAGCTCACCAGATGGGGTTTATGAAACAAGGGTAAGTCTTATTTCTCCCTCCAATGTAAATAAGAAATCCAGCTTCAAACCATAGGAATTTGAACTGGGACGAAAAATATTTTCTAAGTTTACTCAAAGTACAAAATCAGATTAAATCTAACGATTAACTTAACTACTACCCTAACTTCAAATAAAATATGGATAAGAAAACTCTTAATGAAAAACCAGAAGAGATTGCCTCTCAACTTAGTTGTCCAAAAGGTGATTCCGGTATTGAAATGGGAAAGGTCATGCATAAAACCAATATCGGCATGACCTTAAGTACCATCGATTCACTAAACCTTAGTTACAAGGACATTCTCTTGGAGCTGGGGCATGGGAATTGTGGCCATCTAACCGAAATTTTAAATCGAGCAGAAGATGTAAAATACATGGGACTTGAAATTTCTAGTTTAATGCAACAGGAAGCCGAAAAGCTTAATCTAGAGGCTGTAAAAAAGAAAATGGCTTCTTTTACCCTTTATAATGGGATAAATATTCCCTTTGAAAATAATTCAATTGATAAAGTAATGACGGTTAATACCCTCTACTTTTGGGAAAGGCCAATAGATTTATTAAATGAAATTTACAGAGTTTTAAAAAATGGAGGGAAATGCAGCATCACTTTTGCTCAAAAGAGGTTTATGAAAAACCTTACCTTTGTACAGCATGGATTTGAACTTTACGATACCAACAAAGCCAAAGGACTTCTTGCTCAAACACCCTTCAGAATATTGAATATTTCAAATTATATAGAAGAGGTAAAAAGTAAAACTGGTGAATTGGTTGAAAGAGAATATTCAATTGTAATCTTAGAAAAGTGTGAAAAGTAATTTCTCCACTTTCAAATCCCAAAAATGAAAAAACTAAAGCTTTTTATGAATTTTTTCTATATATGGTTATCTCCTAATGAAAGACAAAATTAATAGCTTATGTAATAGGCCAGATAAAAGTAAAATATTTTTTTTGATTAAAATTAAAAACCATA
>NZ_SMMB01000848.1 GCF_009711365.1 Xanthovirga aplysinae
AAAAAATACAAAATATTGGAAACTAACCTTTTAGCAAATGGGATTTGTGAAAAATGCAATCAAAAATAAAGTTCCAGGCACCTGTATTTCTTCCACCTTTTAAATTTAGAATTTAAATAAAGGTAATTAAATGATATACTCACTCTAATTTCTCCTTTTCGTTTACTTCTAAACTTCTTTTTTGGATTTCCCTTTAAAAACTCTACTTAAAGCACATATTTGTGGAAATTTGCGCATTTGATGGTGCATAACTCATTCTTTTCCTACACCACACCGACTTCTTTCTTTCTTTTTCTTACAGGAGATGTATCCGGATGCCGGCCTTTTCCATTTCCTTTAGGTAAACATACTCCAGGAGGCAAATCCAACTTAGGGGTTTTATCAATAGAAATTCCCCCATCTCCACCGTCTTGTCCTCCTCCTTTATTGGGGCCTTTTCTGGTTTTTTTAAGAAAAATACTCATAAAGTAAATCAAAACGCCGTAGGCTACTACACACAAGATAATATCAATTACAAAGTGGCCCATAATTTTCCTCGCCTTATATTAAAAAAACAGCATGAAATTTTATAAGTTCCTTTTAGAGTTGTTTGGATGAACCTACATTTGTCATTTACAGATATTTCCGGCCTATGAAAAAACAACAATCTTTACTTTCCCCAAAGCTTATATTGGAGAAATTTTACGGTTATTCCACCTTTCGGCCCATGCAGTTGGCCGTTATAAATGCAATTATAGCCCAAAAAGATTGCATGGTTTTGATGCCTACAGGAGGCGGAAAATCTTTATGTTATCAAATTCCTGCATTGGCCATGGAAGGTCTGGGGATTGTTATTTCTCCATTAATTGCTTTGATGAAAGATCAGGTAGAAGCCCTAAGAGCAAATAATATTCCTGCAGCCTATATCAACAGCAGTTTAGCGGATAAGAAGATAATGGAAATTGAGGAAGCTTGTTGCCAGGGAAAAATTAAGCTTCTTTATGTTTCACCTGAGAAGCTGGTAACGCCGAATTTCTTAAATTTTATAAAAAGCCTAAAAATCAGCCTTTTTGCAGTTGATGAGGCCCATTGTGTTTCTTTCTGGGGGCATGATTTCCGGCCAGAGTATACAAAGTTGAAGTTACTTCGACAGCTCTTTCCTTTGGTTCCAATGGTTGCTCTGACCGCCACAGCAGACAAATTGAGTCGAAATGATATCGTGAAACAGCTGGAATTACGTAAACCTGAGGTTTTCATTGATTCCTTTGACCGCCCCAACTTGTCTTTAGAAGTACGAGCTGCACAGAATAGAGTAAACCAAATTGTTAGTTTTTTAAGGGAACATGAGCAGCAAGCCGGCATTATTTATTGCCTCAGTAGAAAAGGAACGGAACAATTAACCCAAAAACTGAATCGAAAAGGAATAAATGCCCGGCATTATCATGCCCGCATGGGCGTTGAAGAACGTTCTCAGGTTCAAGAGGCCTTTTTACGTGACGATATTCAAGTGGTTTGTGCAACTATTGCCTTTGGAATGGGTATCGATAAACCTAACGTGAGATGGGTAATTCATTACAATTTACCCAAGAATATCGAAAGCTATTACCAGGAAATTGGAAGGGCTGGAAGGGATGGCTCACCAGCTTCTGCTCTTCTTTTTTATAGTTATGCCGATGTAATCCAGCAACAGTCCATGCTGGAGGATGTAGCACCGGAAAGAAAGCAATTGCAAGAGGCAAAACTGGAAAGACTTCAACAATTTGCCGAGGCAACTATTTGCCGACGAAAGATTCTCCTAAATTATTTCAATGAAAACAGAACTGAAGATTGTGGAAACTGCGATGTTTGCCATGATCCTCCGGAAAGCTTTGATGGAACCACTTTAGCCCAAAAAGCCCTCTCAGCAATTGCAAGAGCACATGAAAAGCTGACCATTAGCCTTTTAATTGATGTATTAAGGGCCGCCAGGAATAAAACCGTCCTAGAGTTGGGTTTACATGAACTGAAAACGTATGGGGCTGGAGTGGAAACATCGGCCTGGTTGTGGAAAAATTATATAATTCAGATGCTAAATCAGGGCTTGATGGAAATTGCTTATGATCAAGGAAATCGACTACGACTTACTCTACTGAGTCGTGAAGTTTTATTTAAAAATAAGAAAGTCAGTTTTTATAGGGAAGAATTCAGAACTTCAGGCACTAAATTAACCAAGAAAGAGGCTGAACCAGTGTTGGAGGACAGATTATTTGACAAAATCAGACAACTAAGAAAAAAAATAGCCGATGAGAATAGCATTCCTCCTTATGTGATTTTCCATGATTCAACTCTTCAGGAAATCGCCGCCAAAAAACCTCTAAATTCTGCTGAAATGCTGGAAATATCAGGGATAGGGGAGGCAAAATTTGAGCGATACGGGGAAGTATTTTTAAAAGAAGTGGTTGAGTTTGTCCTTGAGGAAGTAAAAAAAGGCAAAAAAATAAAAGGAGGTACTCTTCTACTTACTAAGGTAATGTTTGAAAACGGAATGGTCCCTTCACAAATTGCAGAATCGCGAAACCTAAGCGAGGGAACTGTTTACAGCCATTTATTTAAATTGGAGCAACAAGGCTTTTCTATAAAATGGGAAAAATTAATAGATGCGAATGCTTTACAAGATATCGGAAATCTTTTTTATATCCATGGTTTAGACAGTCCTTTAAAGCCGGTTTTTGAAGCTTTAAAAGAAAAATATTCTTACGATCAACTCAGAATAGCTAGAGCGCACTATAATAAAGTAGGATTATAGAAAGGGATCTTAATTTTTTTCTTTCAAATTTTGAAATTAAAGTCCTTTCAAAACTTTTTAAACCTTAGTTAGTTTGATAAATGTCCAATTCCCATTCTTAATCAAATAATGGGTTTGAGCAGTAGGGTATTGTTATAATTATTCTGTAAAGGAAGAATCGAATAATTACTTTCTTTTCCATTTTACCAAAAATCCAATGGAAGAAGTAAAAAAATTCACCAAAACCTGACAAAAACCTTCTTGTAGTTTTTTTAAATTTATGATTGGATACCATATCTTTTTTTCATGAGGGAAGAACGAATTTATGCAAGAAGTATATCTTCAATTCATCGAAGTATCCGTAAGCTTATATGGGCTTTGGGCTTACTATTACTTAGTTTTATTGGCGGAGTAGCAGGGTATATGCTTCTAGAGGGTTATAGCCTCTCTGGGGCTTTATATATGACGGTGATAACGGTTAGCACAGTTGGTTATGGAGAAGTGGAGCCCTTAACCGAAGCTGGTCGTTGGTTTACCAGCCTCTATATAATCTTCAATTTATGTATTTTAGCTTATGTAATTTCAGTAATTACAACCTATTTGTTTGAAGGGGAACTGAAAAAAGTTTTGGGAGAATTAAAAGTAGGAAGAGGAGTGAAAAAATTAAAAAAACACGTCATTGTATGCGGCTATGGCCGCAATGGAGCAAAAGCCTGTGAAGAACTTGCAGGAAGCGGCCGTCAGTTTGTAGTGATTGACAGTAACTCAGAAGTGGCTATGAATTTTCCGGAAAACAAGCACTACCATTTTATTTTGGGTGACGCCACCACGGATGATACTTTAAAAGATGCGGGAATTGAACGGGCCGAAGCCATTATCCTTACTTTGCCAAAAGATGCTGATAATGTATTTATTTCATTAACCGCAAGAGAACTTAACTCTTCCATTGTCATCATATCAAGGGCCTCCAATGTCAATTCAGTGAAAAAGCTATACCGGGCAGGAGCCTCTAAAGTGGTCATGCCTGATGCACTTGGAGGCATGCACATGGCCCAATTAGTAACTAAACCGGATGTTATTGAATTTCTACAACTTCTCAACGGATTAGGAACTTTGAAGCTTAGCTTAGATGAATTTTCATTTGAAAATCTTAAATCCGAATTTAGAGATAAGACCATTCGTGATTTGGATATAAGGAAAAGAACGGGGGCAACAGTGATTGGTTTTAAAGATAGCAATCAAGGCTTTTATTTCAATCCCCATGCAGAAACTGTCATAAAAAAAGATGTGACGCTTATTGTGGTAGGAAATGAGCAGGAAATTGAAAATTTCCGGAAATTCTACTCCACTATTAAGTAATAAGGGGTTGTTAAAAATTCATCAATTTTTCTTTATTAACTCTTGACCTCTAATTGACTACTCAGAATTCCCATTGATAATTTCTTGGGAACAAAATTAGCATTATCTACAAAATATCAATGCTTTTGGTTATAATCCTGACAATCAGTATACCATTTGAAAATTATTTCAAATTTTCGCAACATTTTTATCACAATTAAGTTAATTATAATATATTTGTAATTACAAACTTTGTTAAAACGCATGAATATCAAAGATGTAATAAAGCAGCGTAAGGAATTTTCAAGTAAACGTGAAATGGCCTCTATCAATATTTTATTTACGGCGAATTGGTTTACAGAAAAGATAGTTGCTATGCTTAAGGAGTACAAAATAAATGATCAGCACTATAATATCCTTAGAATTTTAAAAGGACAATATCCTAATTATTTATCTCCAGGAGAGATAAAAGAGGTACTATTGAATAAAAGAGGTGATTTGACCCGTCTGCTAGATAAATTAGTTCAATTAGAATTGGTAAGTAGGTGTGGGAATGAAACAAACCGTAGGATGGTAAATATTAGCATTACCAATAAAGGATTGGACCTCTTAGACACGATAGAGGTG
>NZ_SMMB01000855.1:0-293 GCF_009711365.1 Xanthovirga aplysinae
GAGAAACTTGATTCCTCTTCATGTTGCTGATGCCACTTATAGTTATAGTCCTTTTGCAGAAAGAGAATTGTTTATTCAAGAATCAAAGAATTCTAAAAAAAAGAAGTCTGATCCAATGGGAGGGATTATTTCTATTTTGGGTAAAGCAAACACTGCGGCCGAGGTAGGTGCTGAAGTCTCAGGTAAATACAAGGTTCCTGGTTATGTGGGAAATACCCTTAATGGAGCCGATCTTTTAAATAAAGCTTATAATAAAGATTATTCCGGTGTAGCTTTTGGTGCTTTAAAATGGG
>NZ_SMMB01000855.1:303-884 GCF_009711365.1 Xanthovirga aplysinae
CTTATGTGGGAAATACCCAAAAGGGTACAGGTTTTCTTCCTATGGGGTATGATTTTTAATTTTAAAAGGGCCACTAAATGAAAAAGATATTCTTTATTCTTTTGGTTTTTGTTAGTGGTTGTGGAATCAATAAAGAAAAAAAGAAATCGAAGAAGCAAGCAGATCATAACAGTAACACTAAGACAGAATTGATTAACTTGGCGAATGCTTCATATGAAAAAGATAATTACCAAGAAGCTATCCAATACCTTACAAAACTAATAAATTTAGACCCCCTAAATGGAGAGTATCACTACAAAAGAGGTTACTCCTTATCTGAAAATAGCATTGATAGAAGGGAGGCCTCGGTTGTTGATTTTTTGATTGCTGCCGAGCAAAACTATCGGCCTGGTGATGCATATTATAATATAGGGTTAAATTTCATTGCATTATGGGATGATTCATTGGCGCTATTTAGTTTTCATAAATCTTTACAGTATGATTCTCTAGAAGACCAAATTGTCATGAAAATGATTGCAGATTGTAAAAAAAGACAAGAAGAAGTTATTATTCGCCGAAGTGAATCACCCATGTATAAGGAA
>NZ_SMMB01000855.1:894-4747 GCF_009711365.1 Xanthovirga aplysinae
CGGGCCATAAAAGCGGAGAAAACAGCAAAAAGAGCCTCAAATATATTTAATTCTAAGCGCGATAAATAATGAAAAAAAATTGGTTATTCATATTAGTTTTTGTTTTAGGTTGTGCAGATAAAAAAGAAGGAAAAAAGGAGGGTAGCTTCTTCAATGAAAAAACTTATTCTAAAAAAGAATTAATAAAACGGGCTAATTCTTCTTATGAAAAAGATAATTTTAAAGAATCAATAAGGTATTTTACCCATTTAATAAATATTGATTCTTTAAATGGGGAGTATTATTTTAAAAGAGGTTACTCATATTCTGATATTGATAGTTTGGAAGCATCCATAGCTGATTACTTAATTGCTATAAGAATGGACTATAGAGCTGGATCGGCCTACTTAAATATGGGGTTAAATTACACAGTGCTATTGGACGATTCTTTGGCTTTATTTTGTTATTATAAATCTTTACAATTTGCTTCTGACAAGGAAAAAATTTGGAATCTTATGGCAGAAAGTAAAAAGAGTCAAGAGGAAAGAAATATGCGAAGAAATGAATCAACTCTTTTCAGTGAAATGATGGATAGTATTAAGTTTGAACATAGGAAAAGGTTGACAAATCATGTGATGGCCAAAGATGAGATAAAGAATTTTTTTGAGGAATATGAACAATGGGCAAAAGTATTTTAAGAAAATAATATCTGCTTTAGTAATTCTTACTTTTTTAAAATTTTATAGGAGTATTGGTTTAATTAAAACTAATGTTTTTGGTGAAATCCTAAATGTTTCATTAAGTTGTTAAAACTTATATCAAAGCCTGATTTTTGGAAAGTCAGGCTTTTTTTAGTTCATAGGTTTATGCAGGGGAATAGACCTAAGCATTGTTCGTGCTGTTAAGGCTACCTATTGTTTTAATCCATAGTTATATTAAGAGTTTTTTATTCGGGAATCGAAGTGTCCCAAAGAAAGGAAGTTCGATCCAGTGGTAGGGATTATTTCTTTTTTTGGTAAAGCGAACACCGCACCTGGGGTAGGCGTTGAGGTCTCAGATAAATCCAAGGTTCCTGTTTATGTATGAAATACCATTAATGGTGCTGGCCTTCTTCAAAAAGGTTAAAATATGGGTTATGCCGGTGTAGCTTTTGGTGCTTTAAAATGGGGAGTAAGTTTGTATTTTCAATGGGAAACCACTTCTATAGAGTTATTATATGAAATTGGTACTAGTGATAAAATGATGAATGACGTTTATATCAATAGTATGAAGGAAGCACGAGACTACTATAAAATGGCCATAAGTTATCAAAGAGCTGGAAATTACAAAGCTTCAGAAAGGTGGATGGAAAGAGCTATAAAAGCAGAGGGAACTGCAGAAAAGGCTAATCGTATATTTAAGCAAAAAAATCGATGAATAAACTTTATTTAATTTTCTTAATATTTGGTCTTAGTTGTGTAAATCAAAAGGAAGCAAAAGAAGAGGACGAAAGATTTAATCAAAGTAATAACACCAAGGAGGAATTAGTTAAACTGGCAAAGTCTTCTTATGAAAGCGACGACTTTGGAGAAGCTATTAATTACTTTACACAACTTATTAATTTAGACTCCTCAAAGGGAGAGTACTATTATAAAAGAGGGTTCTCTTTTGCTAGTATAGATAGCACAGAATCTTCTATTGCTGATTATTTAATTGCTGCCAAATTAGATTATAGACCAGATGATGCCTACTTTAATATGGGATTAAATTTTAGAGTAATATGGGATTATCCTTTAGCTATATATTGTTTTCATAGATCTCTACAGTTGGACCCAGAGGCTACAGATGCAATTCAAGAAATAGCGGAATGTAAAAGAAAACAAAAAGAAAGGACAATCCGCCGAAGTGAATCACCCATGTATAAGGAAATGAGTGATAGTATTAAATTTGAACACAGAAAAAGGTTAGAAAGTCAGGAGATTGCCAAAGAAGAGATAAAGAAATTTTTTGAAGAATATGATCAATGGGCAAAAGTATTTTACGAGAAATAAGCTCGGTTTAAATAAGTCTTACTTTTAGAATTTCATTGTAGCATAGGTTTAGTTCAAGATCATGATATAAAATCACCTCTTGAATTTCCTTTAAGGAGCAACAAGAGGTGTTTTTTAATGAGGTTTCCCAAAAACTAGGGGAAATTAAGTTTGATGGGCAATCCTAAACAACAATCATTTATTTGAATTGTACCATTTAAGTTTAATAGACCACCATGCGTTTGGTTTCTACTAAATTCCCATCTGTATACAGACTATAAAGATAAGTACCTGCCGCATAATTTTTTAGGTCTAACCAGATTTCTCCTTCTCCTCTATTTGAAATAGCCATTTGCTCTATTAGTATTCCATTGTTATTCAAGATCTTCAGCTCCGCCTTTTCTATTGAATGGGGTATATTGTATTTTATTGTTGTCCCTTCTCCGCTAGGGTTCGGACTGTTTTGTTCAATGGTAGCAACTGATTCCACTATTTGACTTTGGGTAAAAGTGGCGGACTGGCCTACTGTCGGCTGACTAACCTGCTCTTCCAAATTGTCCAATCTTTGTGCTAACTCTAACAATAGGCTTTGTTGTTCATCAATTAAAGCCTGCTGCTGATCAATTAGAGCTTGCTGTTCGCTAAGGATAGGAGTCAGGTCCACTTGGGCAGAGGCTCCTCCTTCAATGTCAATTTGTAAAACCATCCCATTTAAAGTAGCTCCCGTTAGGTCCTGAACATCGGAAGACTCATTAAATTGCAGACCAGAAAGGTCCACACTATTTCCTCCGGAAATTGACAAAATATTTTCAGAAAGGTTTAATTCTGGGTTTTCTCCTCCCAAGTTTTGCCATGCGCTTCCATTCCAGCTTTTTAATTGTTGTTTTTCTATATCATAAACCAGCATGCCGGATTCTTCACTTCCTAAATTATCCCCAAAGCTGTTGCGCTGATCAGTAGTCATCCTATTGATGAGCAGGCCTTTGTTATTTTCTGCCAGCTCCAATGAAGTATTTGGATTAGGAGTGGTTGTGCCTATGCCCACACTAATACGGCTTTGCTCCTGCGTTCCTCCTATTATCAGGCAGTTATCGCAATCAGCTTGAGCACCTGCCCCTAGGGCAATGGCATAGTTGGAAGGCTCTTCGTCCGTTCCTACTTGTGCCTGAGCCCCCAAAGCCAGGGAATTTGCCCCAATCACCGTTACCTCACTTCCAATACCCACGGGATAATCGCTGCTAATGTTGGCCATATAGCCTAAACCAATATTGTAGCTTCCTTCGGAATTAGAGTAACCGGCCCTATAGCCAAAAAAGTTATTGTGGATTCCTGTGGTATTATTGTAGCCGGCCCGACTTCCCAAAAAGTTATTATGATAACCTGTGGTATTATTGTAGCCGGCCCAACTTCCCAAAAAGTTATTGTAATGTCCTTCGCTATTAGAGCGGCCCGCATTCTGCCCTAAAAAGTTATTGTTTGATCCTGTTGTATTTGAGCTGCCAGCCATATAACCAAAAAAGTTATTGTATTCTCCAGTGGTATTATTGAAACCGGCCGAGATTCCCAAAAAGTTATTGTTAGAACCTGTGGTATTATTGTAACCGGCAGATTTTCCCAAAAAGTTATTGAAGTTTCCTTCTGTATTTGCGCGTCCGGCTTTAGCCCCCAAAAAGTTATTGTGGGATCCTGTGGTATTTAAGAAACCGGCCTCATTGCCCGAAAAGTTATTGTCGTCTCTGTGGTATTATTGTAACCGGTCGCGGCTCCTAAAAAGTTATTGTTTTCTCCTGTGGTATTATTGTAACCGGCCATATAACCAAAAAAGTTATTAAAATAACCTGTGGTATTATTGTAGCCGGATTTGT
>NZ_SMMB01001128.1 GCF_009711365.1 Xanthovirga aplysinae
CCCCATGGTTATCAAATGGAATACCTTCCCGAAAGTGTGAATTTTTCAAATGAGCTCATCGGCTTTTCCATTCAATATTTTTCGGAAGGCAATGTAATAAAACAGGAGAAAAGTATATATGTAAATTATCTTTTACTGGATTTAAATGATTTTGAAAAATATAATGAAGTTATCAGCCAATTGAGTGCGGCCTACCGGGAGTCTTTGATATTGAAAAAACTTTAAACCAATCCAAATTAAGATTATCAAATTAAACCATTGATGGAATGGTCTAATTATTGAATTTGATTCCAATATTTTTCTAAATTGTGACAAATTTAAAAGTAGAGTTGCCGATTAAAGGATATTGAATAGAAAATTTCAGATTTACGGATTTATATCCTTTTGAATTAATCTACAAGTCCACTTTTATTTTTTACTTAGACACACTCTTAAATGTCTGATAATTTTTTAACCAACAGATTATCCGTATGAACAAATCATCTTCAGTTTTAAAATATGCTTTGCTACTTATAGTGTCCTCCTTATTAGGGTCAATTACCTTTGCACAAGAAAAACCATTTCATCACGACGAATATAAGTGGGAAGCAAAGCCCTCACGTACCAAATTACGCAAAGAGTATAAAGATTATCCCGCTGTAGTATTAAGAAATTATGTAGCTTATGAATTTACCTACGGAGGAGAAAACCGAGAGCTTGGGCTTTATAGCGTGGAACACCGGACGATTCGGGTAAATAACGACGACGCCATACAGGCTTTCAATAAGATTTATATTCCCGTGGCCAATGAAGATGACATTATCGATATAAAAGCCAGGTCTATCAATAAAAAGGGAGAGATTATTGAACTGGATAGGGAAAATATTAAGGAGCTAAAGGATGAAGAAGAAGCTCAGACGCTTAAAATATTTGCTGTAGAAGGTGTTGAAAAAGGAAGTGAAATTGAATATTACTTTATTTTAAAACAAAGCCCCAATTTTTTTGGAAGAACTTATTTCCAAAGTAAAACACCAGTTTTAGAAAGTTCTTTTGAATTAACTGCCCCTAACAATCTTGTGTTTGGTCTGAAGACTTATAATTGTGACCCCGAAATCAAAGAGGAAACAAGAGAAGAAGATCATACCTATCGCTTAGCCCTCCAGGACATTCCAGCTTTGGAAGAAGAAGAATTCATGTATTACAACCCCAACCGAATGAGAATTGACTTTAAGCTCGATTATAATGATTTCATGGGGCAAAAAAAGCTGTTGACCTGGGCAGATGCTACAACAAGTGTTTATCAGAATATTTATACCACATCGGACGTGGAAAATATAAATGTTGAGGAATTCTATAACAATTTGAAGTTAAAGGAGAATGAAAATACGGAAGAAAAAATAAAGTCAATAGAGCAATATATTAAGACAAACTTCCAATTGGTTCAAACCACTGGTCCACAGTTTGTAGACCTCTCTTCTATTGTGACGAATAAATATGCCAATATTCAAGGTTTTGTGCGGCTTTATGCCAAACTTTTTACCTTAGCAGACATTGAACATGAATTAGTGATGACCACCGAAAGAGATAATGTACACTTTGATGGCCAATTTGAAAACTGGAAGAACCTAGTGAACTACCTCTTTTATTTTCCGGAAACAAATGAATTCATGAGTCCGGAAGAACCCTTTTTTCGTTACGGGATGGTGCCTTTTTTATTAACCAATGTGGAAGGACTTTTTATAAAACCAATCCAATTGGGTGAGGTCCATACAGCCATAGGAAGGGTGAAATTCATTCCCCCTCTTAGTTATGAGAAAAGCTTTGATAAATTAGATATTTCTATCGATTTCAAAACTATGGATATTGCCGAAGTAACCACAGATCGTTTTTTTGGGGGGTACAATGCCATGTCGATACAACCTTATTACTCATTTATTCCAGAGCAAAATAAATTGGAAGTTATCAATTCTATGGTGAAAATGTACTCCGGAGATGCACGACTTCTTAATTATGAGGTCATCAATGGGGAACCAAACCTTTCGCCACTCAAAGAGCCTTTTGAAGTACAGGCAACCTTTGAGACTTCTTCTTTGATTGGTAAAGCTGGCAAAAATTACCTTTTCAAAATTGGAGACGTTATCGGACCACAAGTGGAGATGTATCAGGAAAAACCTAGAGTTACTAATGTGGAGAATGACTTTAACCGTCTTTATGATCGGAAAATCTCCTTTAAAATTCCAAAAGGATACGAGGTCAAAAATCTGGACGATTTAAATATGGATGTTTCTTATGAAAAGGATGGGGATAAAATTTTCGCTTTTTCTTCAACTTATGAACAAAAAGGACGTCTCGTCAAGGTTCAAGTAGATGAATATTACAAAGAAATAAATGTAGAAAAAGAAGCATTTGAAGGTTTCCGAAAGGTAATAAATGCAGCTGCAGATTTTAATAAGATTACACTAGTATTCGAAAAGAAATAATTTTCCATCGCATAGATTACCAATTCAAAATAATCATCATGCCATTGGAAGATAACCAATGACATATTTTTTATTCACAAATAATTCCTGAATTGAAAAACATCCATGACCCTATTGCAATAAAGAGAAAGCTCTTTTCCAAATGCCTTCAATATGTCGAAGAGCGAATCAATTCCTCCAAGCAGGCCATGGAGGAAGCTCAACAGGCAGCCAATAAAGAAGGCAAAAGTAGTGTGGGGGATAAATATGAGACCACCCGAGCCATGATGCAGATAGAAAGGGATAAGTCAGCCAAACAATTAGCCGAAGCCTTGAAACTAAAAAAAGTTTTGGACCAGATGAATCCTGATAAAAAAACTGAAGAAATTACTTTGGGAAGCCTCGTTCAAACTTCAAATGGAAATTTTTATTTTGCAATTAGTATGGGCAAAGTCTTAGTCGATAATACGGAAGTTTTTGTGATTTCTCCAGTTTCACCAATAGGGAAAAAGTTAAGTGGATTAAAGGCTGGAGGTGTAGTGGAAATGAATAGCCGTGAATTTAAAGTTGAAAGGGTGATTTAGGTACTTTTGGGAAAAAGAAGATCTGATAATAACATTTATTTAAATTTATATATAAAAAAGATACCAAGAGAACAGAGAAGAAATTTTGCTTTTTGCCCTGAAGTTTTGAATGGAAAGTTAAAAAGAAGCCTGATTTTCAAGTGGGTTTTCAAAAAGGATTTTATAATTTTAATCCTTCGCTTTTAGATTCAGCTTGAGTTAAGGAATATAGTAAAAAATGCTTTTTATTTAGGCCTTGACCTTTAATAAAAGAAAGCGAAACTTCTTTTTTATCCTTTTTTATCTTTTTTAATTATGAGCAAGAAAATCATCAATTCCATAGAAGCTCCGGCACCTATTGGGCCCTACAGCCAGGCAGTTCTAGCTGGAAACACACTTTACGTTTCTGGACAAATTCCACTGGATGCAGAGACAGGTGAATTAATAAATCACAACATCACTGAAGAAACCCATCAGGTTATGAAGAATCTGGAAGCCGTATTGAGAGAAGCAGGGTCAAGTTTTCAGCAGGTAGTAAAATGTAGCATTTTTGTTAAAGATATGAATAATTTTTCCACCATTAATGACGCCTATGGGCAATATTTTAAGGAAAACCCTCCAGCAAGAGAATGTGTGGAAGTAAGTAGATTGCCAAAAGATGTCAATGTGGAGATCTCTTGCATCGCTTTATGCTAACTTATCATTTTTGCCTGTATGGTGGGAGACTATTGTTCTTCCCCAACAGGCAGATGAGATAAAGTATCGGATTTGGCGAGTTACAAAATCGGTTCGGCCAGAATTGAAATGGCCTAATGTTCAAGAGAAGTCCTTTCTTTTTAATGGATGGATAGAGGATAAGCACTTCAGAATTTCCAGAATACTGACTTATCCGAATAACTATATTCCCTTAATTATTGGGGAAATAGAAGAAACTTCTACAGGATGTATAGTTTTCCTGAAATACAAGTTATTTTTCTTCACCAGATTTTTCCTGATCTTTTGGACCATTGTTACATTACTATTAAGCTTATTCTTTCTACTATTCATTAGGAATAACCTTTATGCATTTCTATCCATTCTTACCGGTGGTTTCAACTACCTTATTGTAATAATTAATTTTAACATTCAAATAGACAAAAGCAGAAAGGTGTTGCATAAATTATTTAGCTAAAATATCAGTTGTAAAAACTTCATTATTAACCTTTCGCGATATTTTGTAATTTTGGCACAAATTAAAATGACTAAATAGCAATGGAGAAGCAAGTACGGGTGCGCTTTGCACCAAGCCCTACGGGTGCTTTACATATAGGAGGAGTTAGAACGGCCTTATATAATTACCTTTTTGCCAGAAAAAATGGTGGTAAAATGATCCTTAGAATTGAGGATACCGACCAAAGCCGTTTTGTACCAGGAGCTGAAGATTATATTTTGGAAGCATTAAAATGGTGCGGAATCGAAATTGATGAAGGAATAGGTGCTGGTGGGGAAAATGGCCCTTACCGCCAATCGGAGCGAAAGGGGATCTATATGGAATACGCTCAACAACTGGTGGATGAAGGAAAAGCTTATTATGCCTTTGATACCCCAGAAGATTTAAATGAAATGCGGGAGCGTTTGAAAGCTGCTAGGGTAGCCTCTCCACAATACAATGCCATCACCCGCATGACGATGAAAAATTCGCTCACATTACCGGAAGATGAAGTAAAAAGCCGACTGGCATCAGGGGAGCCTTATGTTATTCGCTTAAAAGTCCCTAGAAAAGAAGAAATCAGGCTTAATGATATGATAAGAGGGTGGGTAATGGTGCATTCATCTGCCATTGACGATAAAATTTTAATGAAATCGGACGGCATGCCTACCTATCATTTGGCTAATATTGTGGATGACCATTTGATGGGAATTTCCCATGTCATCCGTGGAGAAGAATGGTTACCTTCAGCGCCTTTGCATGTGTTGCTCTATAAATTTTTGGGTTGGGAAGACAGCATGCCGCGATTTGCACACCTCCCGCTTTTATTGAAACCGGAAGGAAATGGAAAATTAAGTAAAAGGGATGCTGACAAGCATGGATTTCCAATTTTCCCACTGGATTGGACGGACCCAAAAACGGGGGAGACCTCCGTAGGTTATAGGGAACAAGGATATATACCGGAAGGTTTTGTTAACTTTTTAGCTTTCCTAGGCTGGAACCCGGGTACACATCAGGAAATATTCTCAATGGAAGAATTGGTTGAAGCATTTTCCGTTGAACGCATTGGAAAATCCGGAACTAAGTTCGATATCAATAAGGCCCAGTGGTTCAATCAACATTATTTACGTCAAAAACCTAATAAGGAACTGGCCGAACAATTTCAAAAAGAGCTAAAGGCTCAAAACATTAAATGTTCAGATGAGAAAGTCGTTAAAATAATAGGGGAGATGAAAGAAAGAGTAACTTTCTCAAATGACTTTTGGGCAGAAGGAAAGTATTTCTTTGTATCACCAGAATCTTATGATGAGAAGGTGGTAAAAAAGAAATGGAATATTGAGGCGGTGACTGCCTTAACTGCCTATAAAGACGCCTTAACAAATATCGAAAACTTAAACGCAGACTTAGCCAAAGAAACGTTGGAAAAAGCCTTGGCCGAAAACAATATTAAGATAGGGAGGGTTATGCAAGCAGTAAGACTAGCAATAACAGGTGTTGGAGCAGGTCCCGACCTAATGAATATAATTGAGATTATCGGTAAGGAAGAAACGATAAATAGAATTGATAAGGTGGTGGACAGGCTCTCCGATCGTGTAAAGGAGTAGAGCTATGGTAAAGAAAAAATCATCCAAAAGAATTAGTCCAAAAGTGAATCCCGAATTGAATGGTTTTGAAATAAAAATCAACACCTTCGGGGAAATCAAATCGAACTATAACATTGATAAAATCAATGAATTCCTGAATAAGGAAGTCGATGATAAGAAACTAAGGGGAAGGGATGATTTAAAAATTAACGGTTTTCCACAACCAGGAAAAACTAATCCAAAAAAATAATAGGGGTCGTGTTTTGCCCCCTATTATTTCCACCCTCACAACTAACGAAGATTCCTTGAAAATTTGGAGTTAATGCCATTTAACAAGGGAATCCCATTCCAAACAATTAGGGTTACCAAAAACCCCTCTAAGTGCAATTTGCAATAAATGAAGGAAAGCATTGGGATTGGCATTTTAAGAGAAGGAAAAATCCCTATCGACCTAAGGGTTCCTTTAAGCCCCAAGCAGGCAAAAGAATTAATTGACAAATTTAAGGGGGTTCAGGTATTTATTCAATCAAGTCCAATTCGCTGTTTCTCAGATAAGGAATATAAAGAGCAGGGGCTCCCAATTGTTCAGGACTTGCATGATTGTGACATCTTGTTGGGCATCAAAGAAGTACCAATTCCCGAATTATTGGAGAATAAAACATATCTATTTTTCTCCCACACCATAAAAAAGCAAACTTATAACCGAGAACTGCTTAGAACCATACTAAACAAAAAAATTCGGCTTATAGATTATGAATGCCTAACCGAAGAAAACGGTTTAAGGCTTATTGCTTTTGGCAGGTATGCTGGAATTGTCGGTGCTATAAATGGGATATGGGCCTACGGACAAAAAAACAAGCTTTTTAAGCTTAAAAGGGCTAAGGATTGCTTTGATCTAGAGGAATTAAAAAAGGAAAGTAAAAAAATTAAACTGCCTCCAATTAAAATTGCCCTTACTGGAGGGGGAAGAGCAGCTAATGGAGCTATGGAAATACTCAACGCTATGGGGATATGCAAGGTTTCTCCTAAAGATTATTTAACAGAATCATTTGCTTTTCCTGTTTACACACAATTAAGAAGCTCGGATTATCATAAAAGAAAAGAAGGTAAAGAATTTTCTGCTCAAGAGTTTTATCAAAACCCTGAAAGATACCTTTCAACCTTTACTTCATATACTTCCTCTACCGATATACTAATTGCCACAGCCTTTTGGCATCCTGAAGCTCCAGCACTTTTCAGCAGGGAGAGTATGGTAGAAAAAAATTTTAAACTAAGTGTGATTGCAGATGTGACCTGTGATATTAATGGATCTATTCCTTCTACAAAAAAAACCAGTTCAATTGAAGATCCTGTTTATGATTATGATCCTGTAAATAATCGAATTATGCCTCCTTTTAGCAATAAGGATTTCGTAACGACTATGGCTATTGATAATCTTCCCACTGAATTGCCAAGAGATGCTTCTATTGATTTTGGTAATGAAATGCTCCTTCACATCCTACCTGCTTTGCTGGGCCATGATGAAGAGGGGATTATTCAACGTGCTACCATTGCTGAAAATGGGAAATTGACATCTATCTTTTCCTATTTGCAGGATTTCGTTGAAGGGAAAGAATAGATTAAGTTAAGAGTTAAGAGGTAATTAACCACCGATTAATAACTCCTTAACTCTTAACTTTTCTTATTTAATTAGTCATTCATGGAGGCCAAGAATTCCTCGTTATTGACAGTTCCTTTCATTCTGTCCTTCAAGAAGTTCATAGCTTCGGTAGAATTCATGTCAGACATAAATTTCCTTAGAATCCATGTTCTTGACAGAGATTCTTTATCAATTAACAGATCTTCTCTTCTGGTACCTGAAGCCGGAACATCAATAGAAGGGTAAATTCGCTTGTTGGAAAGTTTTCTATCCAACTGAAGCTCCATATTTCCTGTTCCTTTGAATTCTTCAAAAATTACCTCATCCATTTTGGAACCCGTTTCGATCAAGGCTGTGGCAATTATGGTCAAAGAACCTCCATTTTCCACATTTCTTGCTGCTCCAAAAAATCTTTTCGGTTTATGTAGGGCATTTGCATCTACACCACCAGAAAGAATTTTTCCCGATGAAGGAACCACTGTATTATAAGCTCTGGCTAGCCGAGTAATGGAATCTAAAAGAATCACTACATCATGCCCACATTCAACCATTCTTTTTGCTTTTTCTAGAACAATACTAGAAACTTTTACATGTTTTTCAGCCTGTTCATCAAAAGTCGAAGAAATTACTTCTGCATTTACACTTCTGGCCATATCTGTTACCTCCTCTGGTCTTTCATCCACCAGTAAGATAATGAGATAGCACTCCGGATGGTTTTCTGCAATAGAATTCGCAATATGCTTTAGTAAAACTGTTTTACCCGTTTTAGGCTGAGCAACAATCATCCCTCTCTGGCCTTTACCTATAGGGGCAAACATATCTAAAATTCGAGTGGAATAATTATCTGGTGAAGTGCTTAAATTGATCTTTTCTTCCGGGAAGAGTGGGGTTAAATATTCAAAAGGAACTCTGTCTCTTATTTCTTCCGTGGTTTTTCCATTCACCGATTCTACCCTTAATAAGGCAAAATACTTTTCCCCTTCTTTTGGTGGTCGGATTTGCCCACTTACTGTGTCTCCAGTTTTTAGCCCAAAAAGCTTTATTTGTGAAGGTGAAACGTAGATGTCGTCAGGGCTGGCCAAATAATTATAATCAGCAGATCGGAGAAAACCATACCCATCTTGCATAATTTCCAAAACCCCTTCATTTTCGATCAGGCCATCAAATTCTTTAATGCTGCCGCTCTTTCTACTTCTATCAGTTTTTTCCTGCCTTTCTACTCTTTCCCCTCTATCTACCCTTTCTGGTCTTTCGAAGCGTTCCCTTGGCTGGGCACTTTCCCTTCTAGGTGTAAATTCTTCTTTTTCCTGAACATTAACAGCTTTTTCTCTCCGAGGTGCTGTAAATTTTTTGTCTTCTGATTGTGTGGAAACTTTTTCAGCTTGAAGCTGGACATTTTCCCTTTTTCTGGTCCGTCTTTTTGGCTCTGAAACTTCAGCAGGCGTTTCTTTTTTTTCAGTCTTTTCTGGAACAGGCGCT
>NZ_SMMB01000559.1 GCF_009711365.1 Xanthovirga aplysinae
GAAAGCAAAGCGTTTCCATTCTAGGTTCTGGTTTGGTTGGATCTTTATTAGCAGGGATTTTATCCAAAAAAGGATATAAAGTAAATGTATTTGAAAAAAGAGAAGATAGTCGTATTCAGTCGGTCCAAGGTGGAAGGTCTATAAACCTGGCTCTA
This sequence comes from Xanthovirga aplysinae, assembly GCF_009711365.1. GTDB lineage: Bacteria > Bacteroidota > Bacteroidia > Cytophagales > Cyclobacteriaceae > Xanthovirga > Xanthovirga aplysinae. The sequence goes on from NZ_SMMB01000559.1 coordinate 156, forward strand.
AGTAGAAGAGGCTGGAAAGCCCTCCAGATTGTTGGTGTGGAGGAAAAGGTCCGAAAGATCAGCATTCCCATGAAAGGCCGAATGATGCACGATGAAAATGGGAACTTGGGTTTTCAACCATATGGAAAAGAGGGAGAAGCAATCTATTCAGTTTCCCGCTCCCATCTAAATGAAATATTAAACTCCACAGCGGAGCGATGGGGGGCCTCCATTTATTTTGGACAAAAGTGTCAGAAGGTGGACTTTAAAAATAATCATCTTCTGATAAAGGAATCAGATGGTACCTTAAAACATATACCCTCCGATTTAATCGTTGGTGCTGACGGTGCTTTTTCTTCTTTAAGAAAAGCCATGCAAAACACCGACCAATTCAATTATTCCCAGTTTTATTTGGCACATGGCTATAAGGAGCTATGTATACCCCCTGATGCGCAGGGAAATTTTGCTTTAGAGCCTCATGCTCTGCATATCTGGCCAAGAGGGCAATACATGCTCATCGCCTTACCTAATTTAGATAAGAGTTTTACCTGCACCTTATTTTTTCCATTCCATGGAGAAAAATCTTTTGATACTTTGAGCACCCCGAATCAAGTGGAAGAATTTTTTGCCGAAACCTTTCCAGATGCTCTCCCCTTAATGCCAACTTTAAAGGAAGACTTTTTCAATAACCCAACTTGTTCTTTAGTTACCATAAAATGTTATCCCTGGAGTAAATCAGGCAATGAGTTTTTGATTGGTGATGCTGCCCACGCTATTGTTCCTTTTTATGGACAAGGAATGAATGCTGGCTTTGAAGATTGTAGGGTCCTTTCGGAATTAATGGATCAATACCACGGAAATTGGCCTCAAATTTTAGATAAGTTTCAAGAAAGCCGCAAAATAGATGCAGATGCCATTTCAGAACTAGCCTTGCAAAACTTTATCGAAATGCGAGATAAAGTAGCTGACAAGGGATTTTTGTTAAGAAAAAAAATCGAGGCCAAATTGCATCAACAATTTCCCGAAAAATGGATTCCATTGTACTCAATGGTTACCTTCAGTGATTTGCGCTATTCAGAAGCCTTATCCATTGGTAAAAAACAGGAGAAAATCATGGATGAAGTAATGAAAACTAGCGATTTGGAAACCAAATGGGAAAGTTTAGATTTTTCAGCCATTGTAAAACAATTAGAAATTTAATCTCACAGGTTCAGGCGAATCGTCTGAACCAACCTTACTATCCCCTAATCTTCCAAATCTTCTGCCTAATAATACTTAGGCCTTTCCCCTTTCCAAAACGGTAAACCTACTATGCTGATTGAATAAAAAATTAACTGCCAATGAAAATATACTATCCTTCCAACTATTTAAAGAGCATTATTTTTACTTTTGCATGACAGGAAAGTTGTTTTCCCATTAACTCATTAGCGACAATTCAAAGACAATAAAAATGGAAAACATAAATCGATTTATTGAACAAACAAACTTAAAACCTACCCTTACCTATCAAGACATTGAAATTCTGATTAAGGAAGCCAAAGTATACCAGTTTGGCGGAGTTTGTGTACCCCCATTTTGGGTAAAAAAAGTAAGCCGAGACCTCAAGGAAGAAGACATTCAGATAGTTACTGTTATTGGATTTCCATTGGGCTATACCACTACAGAAGCCAAAATGGAAGAGGCTAGACAAGCCCTAAATGACGGTGCGACTGAATTAGATTTAGTAGTGAATATATCGGCTTTTAAATCCGGAATGCCCTGGGTAAAAATTGAAATAGCTAAACTGGCCACTCTTGCGCATGAACAGCAAGCACTTCTGAAGGTTATTATTGAAACCGCCTATCTAAATGATGAAGAGATCAAAATGCTAAGCCTACTTTGCCAAGAGGCAGGTGCTGATTTTGTAAAAACTTCTACAGGATTTGCGGGACAGGGGGCCAAAGTTGAAAATATTCGCTTAATGAGAGAAACCCTTTCTTCTAATGTGGGCATTAAAGCTTCAGGAGGGATTAAAAACCTACAACAAGCAAAGGACATGATAGAAGCAGGAGCTGACCGAATAGGTACATCTTCCGGGGTCGAGATTGTAAAAGCGGTCAGAAGCAAATAATTAATATTTTAGATTTAAAAAATAAGAATTAAGTAGAAAGGGCTATAAAGTAAACAGGGTATAATAAAAACCCAAAGGCAACATCCAAACTAAAAATTAAAAAGAACAGTAAATCAAATAGGGTAAGTG
>NZ_SMMB01000641.1 GCF_009711365.1 Xanthovirga aplysinae
TTTTTTTTAGATGGGTGAAAATTATAAGCTGGATTCAATAGAGGATGCTATTGAGGCTATTAAAAATGGTGAGGTAATCATCGTGGTGGACGATGAGGATAGAGAAAATGAAGGTGACTTTGTTTGCGCTGCCGAAAGTGTTACCCCTGAGATAATCAATTTTATGGCAACACATGGGCGTGGGTTGATTTGTGCTCCTATAGTTGAAGATCGTTGTGAGGAACTGGGATTAGAGTTAATGGTGGGAAAGAATACTGCCGCATTTGAAACCCCTTTTACTGTGTCAATTGATTTGATAGGTCATGGTTGTACGACTGGAATTTCCGCAAGTGATCGGGCCAAAACCATTCAAGCCTTAGTAGATCCGAATATAGACCCAGCTGAATTAGGGAAGCCGGGACATATTTTTCCATTGAAAGCTAAGAAAAGCGGGGTTTTAAGAAGAGCCGGCCATACTGAAGCGGCCATAGACTTTGCTCGTTTGGCAGGTTTTCAACCTGCAGGGGTATTAGTAGAGATTATGAATGAGGATGGGACTATGGCTAGGCTTCCTGACTTGATAAAGGTGGCGGAAAAATTCCAACTTAAACTTGTGTCTATTAAAGACCTAATCGCTTATAGGTTGGAAAAAGAATCTTTGATCGAAAGGGAAGTGGAGAAGGTGAATATGCCTACCGAACACGGGGATTTTAAATTGGCTGCTTTTACCCAAACCAATACGGGAGACCATCACTTAGCCTTGATAAAAGGGGAGTGGGAGGAAGATGAACCTATTATGGTAAGGGTGCATTCCTCTTGTGTGACAGGGGATATTTTTGGTTCTTGTCGTTGTGATTGTGGTGCACAATTACATGCAGCTATGGAAATGGTAGAAAAGGAAGGTAAAGGTATTATCCTCTATATGAACCAGGAAGGGAGAGGAATTGGTTTAGTAAATAAGCTAAAAGCCTATAAACTTCAAGAGCAGGGATTGGACACAGTTCAGGCTAATCAGGAGCTTGGATTTGATATGGATGAAAGGGATTATGGAGTGGGAGCTCAAATTTTAAGAGATTTGGGTGTAACCAAAATTCGCTTGTTATCCAATAATCCCAAAAAACGTGCTGGTTTAATTGGTTACGGGTTGGAAATTGTTGAAACCCTTCCTTTGGAAATAAAGCCAAATGCACATAATGAAAGATATTTGCTCACCAAAAGAGATAAAATGGGCCATAGCATTTTGAAAAAATGACATCTTGCTAATGGTGTAGATGAGGGGAAGAGTGATTTGTGGTGTTATTTTATTGTTAATTTGTGTTCGGAGTGTTCGGGCACAAATTTTTCCTTCACAAATTTGGCATGAAGGAATGGCCGTGTTGAACTCCAGGGATACTCTGGAGGGATTGATAAAGTATAATTTGGAGAAGGACCTTATACAAATCAAAACTCCCGAAAACCTAATTAAAACCTTTAGTTCATCCTCGATTTTTCATTTTCAGTTATTTGACAAATCAGTGGGTTTGATGCGATATTTTTATGCTATTCCCTATAAAGTAAAAAGAAACTATAGAGTACCTATTTTATTTGAACTGCTTTTTGAGGGAAATTTAAGTCTCCTGTGTAGGGAAACTATTGTTCAGGAATCAGTTAATCAATACGGATATTACTCCTATAGTGGGGGATATACGGCACGCAATCACTTATTTTATACCTTTTATTTTTTGGATAAAGAAGGAGTTTTTCATCCTTACAAATTAAAGAAAAAAGAGTTTATAAAAGTGTTTCATCCGGAGGAAGAAGCTGTTCTTCTGTTTATGAAGAAATATAAACTACGAAACGATAGAAAAGACGACCTGATTGAAATAACAGAGTATTTTAATTCTATAGAAAAATAAAATTTTTATTGTCATAAATTGATTAATAAATATGTCAAAACCGTTGATTTTAGTATCTAATGATGATGGTATAACTTCCAAGGGAATAAAAGTTTTGGTGAATGCCATGAAAAATATAGGAGAGGTAGTGGTGGTAGCTCCTGATAGTCCTCAATCCGGAATGGGACATGCCATTACCATTGGAAATACACTAAGACTTGATCCTGTGGATATTTTTGAGGGAGTAGAAGCTTATAAATGTTCAGGAACTCCTGCAGATTGTGTGAAATTAGCAAAACATCATGTGCTAAAAGACAGGGTGGCAGATTTAGTGGTTAGTGGAATAAACCATGGAAGTAATACTTCAATTAGTGTCTTATATTCCGGTACAATGTCGGCTGCAATAGAAGGAGCTATAGAGGGAATGCCAGCTATTGGATTTTCTTTGTGTGATTATTCTTCTGAGGCTGATTTTAGCCATACTACGGAATATGTGATAAAGATTTCTAAACAAGTGCTGCAAAATGGCCTTCCAAAGGGAACTGCCTTAAACGTCAACTTTCCTCCAAAAGGGGAAGAGAAAATTAAGGGAATAAAAGTTTTGCGACAAGCCAAAGCAAAATGGGAGGAAGAATTTGATAAGCGCTTTGATCCCCATGGGCGGGAATATTATTGGATGTCAGGGAAATTTGTGAACTTTGATAAGGGAGAGGACAATGATGAGTGGGCAATTGCCAACAACTATGTGTCCGTAGTCCCTTGTGATTTTGATCTAACTGCACACCAATTTATTTCGAAATTGGATACTATGCTGAACAGGGAAGAAGTGGAAAAAGAAGTCTTACCTTAATATGAAAAATAATACCAGGCCTGGGTTTTTTTAAGCCCGGGCTTGAGAATAGTGAAAAAGCAACTGCTGACGTTCAAGGTAATCTTCGGAAGTCATTCCGTAATAAGTCATATCGGTTAGTTGTTTATTCCATTTTACAAAATCATTTCGCATGATTCCTTCCTTTATAAATCCTGCTTTTAATGCCATTTGGGAGCTTCTGTGATTATGAGGTCTCATCCTGATATAAAGCTTATTCATTTTTAAGGTTTCAAACCCT
>NZ_SMMB01001272.1 GCF_009711365.1 Xanthovirga aplysinae
ACTCCTTAGCCTTATTCACTCCTTAGCCTTCTCGATACTTTCCCTTTAATAGGTGGCTTAGGTTGATGATAGGTCAAAAATCTGTCCTCTCTATCTTCTTGTTCCCTTCCTATTTTGAGAAAGCATAAATATTCCTTAATGCTGTTTCTTTTAAGAGTGAAACCTTCAATAAACTCCTGGAGCTAATAGTTTTAAAGTAATTTAATTAATTCTGATTTTGTGTTTTTCTAATCTGTTTTTCCATATCAAACTTAAGTTAAATAAATGTTACAACCCATTAATATTGTTATAATATTGTTAAAAAAGCCTGTGTTAAATATGTGTAATTCAATAAAGGATTGATGTTTTTATTATGGGAGTATAATATGAACTGGCTCTGAAATGGCTCTATTTCCAGAAAAAGGACAAAAAAATAGGGGTATTTGATGATTTTTTATTGGAGTAAATAAATAAGTTATATAATTAATCTAATAATTGTATTGTTTTTTGAAAATGAATGAATTTTTGAATTGTTGATTAAATCAAGTAGGAGTTAGTTCCCTTTTATGTTGATTTTAGGCCTGGAATGATTGTTTTTTAAGTGTGAAAAGCTGCTTTATTGCTCAAAGGAGGCGGGTTGAATAAAAGCTTAATAGTGGATAACTTATTTAATAGATTATTTACGGTATTACCCTAAAGAGTTCTTATTTCTCTATAATGAAATCGTTTGCAGGTAATATATAAATTTCAATTATTCACTATTAATTATTTAACTTATGAAGTACATTTTACACGGTAAACTATTGAAAGGGGTTCGGCAGTTATTTATGCTGGTATTTCTTTCATTGGTTTCAACATTATCCCTTCGCGCCCAGTTTATGGTTTCCGGTACTGTTAAGGATGCTACTGGAGAAACCGTTATAGGTGCCAATGTAGTAGAAAAGTCTACAACTACAGGTGTAATCACTGATTTTGATGGGAAATTTAATCTTTCAGTGAGTGATGAAAACAGCACCCTAGTGATTTCATTTGTTGGTTATGTTTCTCAAGAGGTTCCATTGAATGGTCGCTCAACCCTGGAAGTGACGCTTGAAGAGGATGTTCAGACATTGGAAGAATTGGTTGTAGTAGGATATGGCGTGCAGAAAAAGTCTGTGGTGACTGGAGCGATTGCGTCGGTAAAACCGGAGGACATCCAAAAAGCTCCAATTTTAAGGGTGGAGCAAGCGCTTCAAGGTCGAACCGCTGGAGTTCAAGTGACTAGCACTTCTGGGCAGCCTGGTGAAGGACTCACTGTTCGTGTTCGTGGAATTGGTACAACGGGAAATTCAGATCCTTTATATATCGTGGATGGTATGCCTACTGGGGGAATAGATTATTTGAACCCAGCAGACATTGAAAGAATGGAAGTGCTGAAGGATGCTGCTTCAGCTGCTATTTATGGTACTCGGGCTGCAAACGGTGTAGTTTTGATTACTACTAAATCAGGAAAAGCCGGAAAAGCTGAAGTAACCTATGATATGTATTACGGGATTCAAAATCCTTGGAAAAAGGTTAGTGTTTTGAATGCATCGGAATATGTGATGTTAATGAACGAAGCGGATGCCAATGATGGTAAACCTCTATCTTTGGGAGATCCTTCTTCCTACCAAAACACAGATTGGCAAGATGAGCTGTTCAATTATGATGCTCCCATCATGAATCACCAAATTGGGATTAGCGGAGGTAATGAGAAGTCTACCTATTCTGCTTCAGGGGCCTACTTTACGCAAGAGGGAATTGTTGGTGCTGATAAATCTGAGTTTGATCGGTTTACATTTCGCTTAAATTCTAAACACAAAATTTCTGACAAATTTACTTTTGGAGAAAATTTGTCTTTTTCGCACATTAATAGATCAGGCCTTACCATAAATGATGAATATGATTCTCCTTTGGCCACCGCATTGAATATGGATCCTACCGTTCCAGTTTATAATTCTGATGGAACGTTTGCTCAGCCAAGGTCTATTTTTCAGGAAGTAGTAAATCCAGTAGCAAGTTTAGATATCGTAAATCAGGAGTATAAATTAAATAAAGTTTTAGGAAATGCTTTTGGGGAATATGAAATAATCAAAGGCCTAAAACTTAGAACAAATTTTGGAATCGATTTGGCCTTTGGTGATGAAAGAATTTACAACCCAATTTACCGATTCAATGGAACACGATTTAATGACAGAAGCAGTGCAAGTAGGGAAGCGCAACAATGGAGTACTTGGTTATGGGAAAACACCCTTACTTATGATAAAAAAATAGGGGATCATAACTTTACGGCATTGTTAGGTACCTCGGCTCAGGAGGATCAATATTGGGATCTATATGGTTTAAGGTATGATTTAGCTTTTGATGATTTTGAGAATGCTTATATCAATACAGGACAAATTGATGGTCAAGCTACAGAGGGAGAAGCATACCACCATGCATTACAATCTTATTTTGGAAGGGTAAACTATTCATTTGCGGATAAATATTTATTTGCTGCTACAGTAAGGGTTGATGGATCCTCTAACTTTGGACCAAATAACCGCTATGCAATTTTCCCTTCATTTTCCGGGGGATGGGTGTTGTCTGAAGAATCCTTTTATCAAAATTCAGGTCTCAGCGAAAAAATTAACTTTATAAAGCTAAGAGCTTCTTGGGGTCAAAATGGAAATGAAAATATTGACCGATACGCTTTCAGTTCAACCATTTCTGGTAACCGAAACTATACCTTTGGAGGGGTACAAACTTTAGTGGCTGGTGCAAGTCCTACTCGAGTATCAAACCCTGATTTGAAATGGGAGACTTCAGAACAAATTGATATTGGATTGGAAGTAGGATTATTGGATGACAAATTACTCTTCACTGGGGATTACTTTATTAAGAAAACTAAAGACTTTTTAGTAATTGCCCCGATTTTAGGTCATGTAGGGAATGATGCACCATGGGCAAATGCAGGAGACATGGAAAATAAAGGAATTGAGTTGGCTCTTGACTGGAGAAGTTCTGTAGGGGATTTTAACTATAGCATTGGCGTAAATGGCTCTTATATAAAGAATAAAGTTACTTACATAGGAAATGCAGAGAAACAACTACTTGGTGGAGCTTTGGCTGGAGGTAGACAAGTATCTTATGCTATGGAGGGACTACCTATTGGTGTTTTCTATGGTTATCAAACCGACGGAATTTTTCAAAATCAAGCAGAGATTGAGACACATGCCAATGGTGCCCAGTTAGGGGATAGTGAAAACCCTGGAGCACAACCTGGAGATTTTAGATATGTAGATCAAAACGGAGATAACGTAATTGATGACAAGGATAGGGTAATGATTGGTAGCCCACTTCCTGATTTTACATTTGGTCTTAATCTAGCAGCCGATTTTAAAGGCTTTGATTTTAGCGCCTTCATTCAAGGGTCAATTGGGAATGATATCTATAATGGATGGAGAAGAAATGATTTGTTAATGACAAATATGCCATCCTACATGTTAGACCGTTGGACCAAAGATGCGCCGTCTAACGAAGTTCCAAGAGTTACATTTGATGATCCAAATGGTAATTACTCTAAGGTTTCTGACTTTTTTGTGGAAGATGGGTCTTATGCCAGGTTAAAAACCCTTCAGCTCGGGTACACTTTACCAGACCAGCTTATCTCAAGAGCAAAATTAAAAAGAGTTAGGGTTTATGTTTCTGCCGATAACTTATTCACCATTACTAAATACACTGGATATGATCCTGAGGTAGGGACGAATCCAGATAATGCACTTGATATCGGAATAGATCGAGGAATCTACCCTCAAGCAAGGACCTATAGAGTTGGGGCTAATATCACCTTTTAATTTTAACTAGAAGACAATGATTAAAAAATATATATTATCAGGAATATTAGGAGGGGCCTTATTAATGGGGGCCACCTCATGTGGTGAAGACTTTCTGGATAGAAAGCCTTTAGACACTCGAATGGAGGATAATTTTTATCAGACCGAATCGGATGCCATGGAGGCTTTGGTAGCGGTTTATGATGTTTTACAGTGGCAGGCTGTTGGTCCTGGACCTTTTAATCCAGTACTAATGACATTGGATATTGCTTCCGGAGATACCAAAAAAGGTGGTTCTGGTCCTGCTGACCTTGCTTATTTTCAAGAGTTTAGTGATCAGAATGTTACGGCTGAAAATCCTGTGCTTGTTGGTTGGTGGGAAAAGTATTACTCTGGCATTTATCGTGCAAACCTTTTACTGGAAAGAATAGAGGGGGTATCTGCAGATAGCGACTTTATGGAGCGGACAAAAGCAGAAGCCAAATTTTTACGTGCATACTATTATTTTGACTTGGTTCGGTTATTTGGAAATATTCCTTTGATTTTAGAACCATTAGATCCTGAAGAATATGTCCAGGAACAGGTAAACCCTCAGGCTATTTATAACCAAATTGCAACCGACTTACTAGAAGCGATTAAGGCATTGCCAAGTACAGTAGTAGGAGAGGAGATAGGTAGAGTGACTTCGCATGCAGCAAAAGCGTTATTGGCAAAGGCTTATTTACATCATAATGCTGACCTTGTTTCTGCAAATGACGGTACAGTAAATAAAGCAAAAGCTTTAGCCTTTTTGGAAGAGGTGATTGCCTCAGGTCAATTTGATTTAGTACCTAATTTTGCTGATATCTGGACATTGGCTGGCGAAAATAATATAGAGTCTGTTTTTGAAATTCAGTTTTCAGAACATTCCACTTGGGGAGATTGGGGTTATTTGAGAGGTACAGATGGAAATATGTCTGTTGCAATGCAAGGAATTAGAGGTTATACTGGAGAAGATGAAGAGGGTTATTATTCGGGATGGAGTTTCAGTGTTCCTAAGCCTGAATTAGTGGCTGAATATGATAATATTGATCAGCGTAAAGTAGCCACTTTTATAAATGTGGAAGAAGAGTTAGAACCTGAAACTTATGCCACAGATTACCCGGATTATACGGGTTTTTATACCAGGAAGTACTCTGCAAATGGAGAGCACTTTGGAAGTGAAGGTGATCAGAATCAGAATTTTAAGAATAATATTCGAGCTATTCGCTTTGCTGATGTTCTTTTAATGGCCGCAGAATTGGGAAGTCCTCAAGCCAATGAATATTTCAATAGGGTTAGAAGGCGTGCCGGTTTAAACGAGATTGATGCTTCTTTGGAAAATATAAAGCAAGAAAGACGACTTGAATTTGCTTTGGAAGGACTGCGCTATTTTGATTTAGTGCGGTGGGGAGAATATGCTGGACCAAAGTATTTTAAAATTCCTCAAAGAGAAATGGATTTATCCGGAGGGGCCTTTGTTCAAAATTAGCCTCATTCGTTGCTTTTTTAAGCATGCGGGTAAACTTCAATTTTAATTAAAATTATTTCAATATATGACAATGAAAAGATTATTTAAATATAACTGGCTCCTGGTGACAGCACTTGCTGTTTTAGGATGTGAGCCATTCGAAGAGGAGAAGCCAGGCCTTGGTGATTCTCCCGATGCAAGTCAAATGATCGTTGATGTGGATAATTCAGATCCCTATAATCCTGTTTTTTCCTATTCTCCTGATTTTGAGTACCATAAGATTATTTGGGATTTAGGAAGAGGCGTTGTAGTAGAGGACCAAGAGGAAGTTACTGATTATTTTGGTTTTGAGAGTAATTATGAAATCAAAATAACAGTATTAACTCAAGGTGGGCAAGCTACAAAGGTGCTCAACCATGTGGTGTCTGAAACAGATCCTGCCATTTGCGAAAATGAAATTTATAATCTTTTGACAGGTGGTTGCGATGCAGTAGAGGGTAAAACATGGGTGTGGGCAAGCCATCAACCTTCTCATTTTGGAGTTGGACCAGCTGACGGGATAACTGGCCCAATTTGGTATGCTGCCGGCGCTTATGATCAAGAAGGAAATGGATTATATGATGATGAAATGACCTTTACCTTGGATGCTCAATATTCTTTTGCCCTAAATAACAATGGGGATACCTTTGTTAATGTGGGGGAATTGGGCGGTTTTCCTGGAAAGGACGGGAACGAATATGATTCAGATCCTACTTTACCTTACACTCCTCCTACGGAGGTATCTTGGGCAGTAGAGCGAGGAGAAGGAGAAAATCAAGGTAAGACTTACTTAAAGTTAAGCAATGGAGGCTTTTTAAGCTATTGGGAATCTAGTGATACTTATGAAATTCTAAGTATTTCAGAGGATGAGTTGTATGTAATGGGAGCCGGATCTGGGAATGGCTGGTATTATCGTTTTGTGCCAAAAAGTTCAGTTAAGGAAAGAGCTGAAGGTACTATTAACATTACTCCGGAGGCAGATGCCAATACATTTTCTTTTTCAGCAGATGTTATTGCCAATGATGCGGTAGTTCAAGGAGAATACAGATGGGACTTTGGCAACGGAGAATCAGCTGAAGGGAATATTGTAACAGCAACTTACCAAGCAAAAGGCGAATATACGGTGACTCTTACTATTCCTACTGATCTAGGTGATGTTTCTGTTACTGCTAATGTTACCATAGAGGAAAATCACCCTGATTATATCCCTTCCGTGGAAATGGTTTTCCAAGATTTTGATGGAACAGATATAGTCCCATTCAGCTTAGAGGATGATTCTGGTTTAGGTTCTTTAACCAAAGTAGCTAATCCGGATCAATCAAGTCCGAATTATAGTGCCATGGTAGGTGAATATGTCAAAGATGAAAATTCAGGACAATATACGAATGCCTTTGCAGTGCTTCCTTCAAAATTAAATATGACGGAGGTTTCAACCTTTAAAATGCAAGTGAGGGGTAAAAAAGGCACAAAAGTAGAATTAAAATTGCAAAATACTGCTATGGGTGGGGACATGTGGGCCACTCAGGCGGTTGTGGCTTATGAAATTCAGGAAGACGATACTTGGGAAGAAGCAGAGTTTGATTTCACCAATGCAGTGGTTTGGACGTGGGGACCAAATGAACCTTCTGATGCTTCAAATATTAAGGATTATGATAAAATTGTAATTCAATTTGGCGGTGAAGATGTAGCTCCAAACAACAACCCAGGAACTTATTATTTTGATAATTTGAGAGGTCCATCCTTTTAAGAATAAATAAATTTAGGTTTACTATTTTGCAAGCTACTTCTTTTAGGAGTAGCTTGTATTTTCTCCATTTCATAAGAGATATCTCCGAATCTTCTCTTCAAAAAATAAATTAACCCAAAAGAACTATGTTAAACCAAAAAATGATAGGCTTTGGGATAACGTTGGCTCTCTTCTTCCTCTCGTCCTGCGGAGGAAATTCTAAAGCTGAGCAAACTCCCATTGATCCCGCCACAGAAGTTATTAACCAAAAGGTAGAAAAAACACTCTCCCAATTAACGTTAGAAGAAAAAGTAGGGCAAATGACCCAGATTACCATGGATGTCATTAGTAAAGGGGAAAGCATTTTTGTCAGTGATGAGCCTTTGGAGTTAGATGATAAAAAAGTAATTGAAGCGATTCAGAAATATAAGGTAGGCTCTTTCCTGAACACAGCTAACAATCGTGCCCGTACCCCTGAAAAATGGAATGAAATAATTTCTGACCTTCAAAAGGTGGCCATGAAAGAAGTTGGCATTCCCATTATTTATGGAATTGATGCCATTCATGGTACCACCTATACAGCTGGGGCCACATTTTTTCCACAGCCTATTGGTATGGGGGCCAGCTGGAATAAAGATTTGGTTCGACAAATGGCAGAAATCACAGCTTATGAAACCCGTGCTTCTGGTATTCCCTGGAATTTTTCTCCCGTCCTGGATTTAGGTCGTGATGGACGTTGGGCGCGAATGTGGGAAACCTTCGGTGAAGATGTTTTCCTGGTTAGTGAAATGGGAAGGGAAACGATCCGAGGATATCAGGGTGATGACAATGACGTAAGTAAGAAAGGAAGGGTTGCAGGCTCTTTGAAACACTACCTGGGGTATTCATCTTATTCGGGTAAGGATAGGACTCCTGCTTATATCCCAGAACGACAATTGCGTGAAATTTATCTTCCTTCATTTAAGGCAGCAGTTGATCAAGGTGCTTATACGGTAATGGTTAATTCAGGGTTGATTAATGGGATTCCCGTACATGCCAATAAAAGATTGATAACAGACTTGCTTAAAAATGAATTAGCCTTTGAAGGCTTAGTAGTAACGGATTGGGCAGATATAGAAAATTTGCATAATCGGGATAAGATAGCTGCCGATCAGAAAGAGGCGGTGAAAATGGCGGTTAATGCTGGGATTGACATGGCTATGGTTCCTTATAATTTTAATTTTACTACTAACCTGATTGAATTAGTTAAAGAGGGTGAAGTTAATATAAGTAGGATCGACGATGCAGTTCGTCGTGTATTGAAAGTAAAATACGCTTTGGGCCTTTTTGAAAATCCAACTACAGAAATTGATGATTATAAGGAATTTGCTTCTACAAAATCTGAAGCCCTGGCCTTAGCTACTGCAGAAGAGTCCATTACTTTGTTAAAAAATAGAAAGAAAGTTTTACCGCTTTCTAAGAATGCCAAAGTTTTAGTGACTGGGCCGAATGCCAATAGCATGCGTACTTTGAATGGTGGGTGGTCCTACTCTTGGCAAGGTGAAAAAGTTTCTGAATTTGCGGAAGGCTACCAAACAATTTTAGAAGCTATTGAGGAAGAAATCGGAAAATCCAATGTCAGCTATGTTTCTGGGCTTGAATATAAGATGGATGGAAAGTATGAGGAGGAACAAAATATCAATATACAGGGGGCTGTTAAAGCTGCTAGAAATGTGGATTATATCATTCTTTGCCTTGGAGAAAATTCTTATTGCGAAAAGCCCGGTGATTTAGTGGATATGGACATTTCTGAAAATCAACAGGCTTTGGCTCAAGCTATGGCTGCAACGGGAAAGCCTGTTATTTTAATATTAAATGAGGGGAGACCACGTCTGATTTCCAGGTTTGAGGCACAGATGGATGCGGTAGTGCAGACTTATCTTCCTGGGAATTTTGGAGGAGTAGCCCTTGCCAATATTTTGTTTGGGGATGTGAATCCTAGCGGTAAATTGCCTTATACTTATCCCAAATATCCTAACAGTTTGCTGACTTATGATCACCAACCTTCCGAGAACCAGGAAAAAATGGAGGGGGTGTATGATTACGAATCTTCTTTCGAAATACAATATCCATTTGGTCATGGTTTAAGTTACACCACTTTTGAATATAGTGATTTGGTCGTAAGCAAAAACGAATTTGATGCTGACGATAAACTGGATGTTAGTGTCAAAGTTACCAATACAGGAAATCGTGCTGGAAAAGAAGTGGTCCAATTGTATACATCTGACCTTTATGCTTCTATTTCTCCTTCGGTGAAAAGGCTTAGAAGGTTTGAAAAGATTGAATTGGCAGCAGGTGAATCTAAGGTGGTGAATTTTGAGATATCTGCCCGAGATCTGGCTTTTGTGGGACTCAATAATGAATGGATATCTGAGGAAGGTGACTTTATTTTCCGATTAGGGAACTTAGAAAAGCAGGTAAAACTAACAGAAACTAAAGTTTTTGACCAGTTCCCTTCATTGAATTTATAAACAAATCCCCACAGGAAATGCCGTTCCTGTGGGGTAATTAACCTCAAAAAAACATGCGAAAAATTAAAATGCTTATAGGCCTGTGGTTTTTCTTTCTTTTAATTCAAGAGGTGCAGGCCCAATCAAAAGATTTTCCTGTTTTGGTATGGGAAGAAGATTTTAATTCAGGTAAACAGCCTAGTAAAGCCTTTTGGAACTATGAAATTGGGAAAGGGCAAAATGGATGGGGAAATAAAGAAAAACAATACTACACAGGCCGACCCGACAATGTTAGAATTGAAAATGGCCATTTGATTATTAGGGCTCAAAAGGAGGCTTACATGGGCAGTAAATATACTTCCGCAAGAATTACTACCCAAGGGAAAAAGGAGTTCAAATATGCACGTGTAGAAGTCCGAGCTAAATTACCGGGAGGAAAAGGACTGTGGCCTGCCATTTGGATGCTAGGTTCAAATTTTAAAGAGGTAGGTTGGCCGGCCTGTGGAGAAATAGATATTATGGAATATGTAGGTTTTAACCCTGGTGTTGTTCATGCAACTATGCATACCCCTTCTAGCCACGGAGCTTCCAAAAACTCAAAGAAAATCAAAATTAGAGACGCAGAAAATGCCTTTCATGTCTATTCCATGGAGAAAACAGATAAGGAAATTAAGTTTTATGTTGATGACCAATTATTCTATACTTATAGCCCAAAGGTAAAGGATTCTTCCACATGGCCTTATGAACAAAATAATTTCTTGATTTTAAATGTGGCTGTAGGCGGAAATTGGGGAGGGAAAAAAGGTATTGACGACAGGATTTTTCCCCAACAAATGGAAGTAGACTATGTGCGTGTGTATCAAAAACAATAAAAAGCATATGGATAAGGGCTGCATTATACAAAAAATAAATCTAACTGTACTAGGGGTTCTCCTCTTTTCCCTAGTAGGATATGCCCAGTCCGGTGACTTTCAAAAATTGGTGTGGGCCGAGGAGTTTAATGGTGATGTCCTTGATCCCAACAGTTGGAATTATGAAAAAGGAGATGGTTGTGATAAAGGCATTTGTGGATGGGGAAACAATGAAGAACAATATTACACCGATCGCCCGGAAAATGTTCGTCTTTCTGACGGAAATTTGATTATTGAAACCAGAAAGGAAAACATGGGTGGAAAAGCCTATACTTCCGCTAGGATAACGACCCAGGGAAAAAAAGTCTTTAAACATGGTCGAATGGAAATTAAGGCTAAAATTCCTGGAGGCCGAGGTATATGGGCGGCTATTTGGATGCTTGGTGAAAATATTGACCAGGTGGGTTGGCCAAAATGTGGTGAGATTGATATTATGGAACATGTTGGTTTTGAGCTAGAAACGGTGCATGCTACCTTGCATACAGGTTCAAGTAGTGGAAACTCAATAAATACTGGGAAAATTAATAGGTCTGATTTTGAGGAGGAATTCCATGTGTATGCTCTTGAAAAAACAGAAAATGAATTACGGTTTTTTGTAGATGGAGAGGAATTTTATACATATGACCCTTGGGTTAGAGATGAAGACACCTGGCCGTTTGAACAAGATTTCTTTTTTATATTAAATACCGCTGTTGGTGGAAATTGGGGAGGTGCGCAAGGCATAGACAATACAATTTTTCCTCAACAAATGCAGGTAGATTATATAAGGGTTTACGAGAAATTTGAATTATCTATTAATGGGGAATCTCAGGTAGAACCTTTTGCAGAAGAATTATCTTTTCAAGCAACCGATTATGAAGGAGCTAATTATGAATGGACTGTTCCGGAGGGAGTAGAAATAATAAGTGGACAGGGTACTAAGGACCTTTCTGTGAATTGGAATGATAAAGATGGTGAAGTAAGATTAAAATTATCATGGCAAGGAGATGTTTTTGAGAAATCTCATCCTGTGAAGGTAAAGGGCCTTATCTTAGGATCTGGAGGCATCCCTGAAAACCTTCTCAAAATAATGCCCAACCCTGTCGAAGAAGAAATGACAATTCATTATTCCGGACCATTTCTAGAGAAAGCTGAAGTAATGTTGATAAATACAATGGGAAAGGTGGTGTGGAAAGATAGTAATGTAGTTTTAAGAGAACAAACTATAGACTTGAGTAATCTGCCTTCGGGTTTATATATTTTAAAACTAAACTTAGGAAGTCAAAAAATAGCAAAAAAGATACTGGTTCAATAAGTTTAAACTCCTAGATGGAAGAACGTGTATTTTTATCAGAACTGCTCCTTAATCTCCCCTAGGCCCAAAATATTATTTAGACCTAGGGAGAGGGAGAATTTTATAAATCTAAATATGCAATATTCCTTTCATATCCAACTGAGGAACTAGCATGAGATTTTCTTCCCTAATAGTGTTTTCAGGAAAAATGAATTTCTTATCGTAAAGATGTCCATTCATAAAATAAGTAGTCCAGAATTCATTATTGAGCTGAAATAAATCAGGATCTATGGGTTCAATTACCGCATAGGCATTGGGCTCCAGTTTTTCGATCTTATAACGCATGTTTGAGGCTTCCTTTTCTTGTCCATTGACGAAGCCATAACCCTTGGTGTTGATCAGCACGGTATCAATGGGGTGGTCGTTTTCATTGATTAGGTAAACATTCCAATTATCTTTTCCATTAGAATCGCTGAATTTGGCAATTGCCAAAAAAACACCCTCGGCATCCTTATGAATAATGTCTCTTTTCATACTTCACAAATTCTGCTTCTTAATTTATTACTAATTCCATTTCAAATAGTTCAATGATGTGGCTTTTTAGTTTTTCTTCCACTTCTTCCATTGAAAGTCTTCTTCCCAATTCTTTTTCCAAAGAAGTAACTGCTTTGTCAGAAATTCCACAAGGAATAATATTATTAAAATAATCGAGGTCGGCATTTACATTTAAGGCAAAACCATGCATGGTTACCCATCGGCTGGATTTAACGCCTAAAGCACAAATTTTTCTTGGGTTTCTTTTTTCAATGTAATCTATCCAAACCCCCGTAAGGCCATCTATTCTGCCTGCTTCAATGCCATAACCCTGTAAGGTAAGAATAACGGCCTCTTCCAAAAATCTCAGATATTTATGAATGTCGGTAAAAAAGTTATCCAGATCCAAAATGGGGTAGCCCACCAATTGTCCCGGTCCATGATAAGTGATATCTCCTCCTCTGTTAATTTTGTAAAAACTGGCTTGTTTCTCTTTTAGACCTTCATCATTTAACAATAAATGTTCCGCGTCTCCACTTTTTCCCAAGGTGTAAACATGTGGATGTTGACAAAATAGCAGGTGATTGAGAGTAGGTACGGGATCCTCTCCACGATCTTTCCGGTGACGGTTTTCAATTTTGGTCGAAACCGTTTCTGAAAAAAGCTTTTCCTGATAATCCCAGGCTTTCTGGTAATCGATTAGTCCCAAATGCTCAAAGCGAACCTTTTTGTTGATTATTGTATTCACCTTCTTTTCCTCCTTTAATCATAATATCTTGGCTTATCTAGCAAGATTGACGGTATTTGAGTTTGCAAGTTAATTCTTTTTTATGATTTACCTTCTGGACTTTTTTCCAAGGTCTTGTTTAACTGCTTTGAAAACGGCCGAATGTTCCTTAAATTATTACAAATGGATGGTGGGTTGGATTCTTTTTCTTTATTCTAATTTCCCCATTAAATATTCGATTTTGGCACAAACAAAAGCACAGACGGTTGGAAAAAAAGGAGAAAAGTTGGCAGAACGTTTATTGGAGGCCAAAGGATTCGAAATCCAAGAAAAGAACTATCGATTTGAAAGGAATGAAATTGATTTAATCGCTAAAAAAGGTAATCTTTTACTTTTTGTAGAAGTGAAATGTCGTTCAGATAATTATTTTGGAGAGGCGGAAACTTTTCTCGGTAAAGCGCAAACCCAGCGGATTCTTGTAGCAGCTGAAAATTATATTTTTTCTACCAACTGGGAAGGGGATATTAGATTTGATGTGATTGCCATTCAGTTGAAAAACAAAATGGAGATTGTGCATTTTGAGGACGCTTTTTATTAAAAGCGTGGTCTTATAACTAGCTCTTTTGGTAAGGGTTAACTGACTAAAAATGAAATCGTGTTCACCAAACTGTTCAGTTTTATCTTCCTAGGTAGTCTTATAAATCTAAATAAGGACGAAGACTATTCTCCCTCAAGGGTTGAATATGCCCAATATATGTTGGAATTTGATAAAATGAAGGGGTAGAGAAATGGCAAATGATTAAAAACCATTTATTTTTTCCGAGAAACCAACTTTCTTATTTTTGCTGTTAAATGAATAATTACATTTTAAGTAAATAAAATGTCCAATGCTCAATATTTAGAAAAAGCGACCTTTGGCGCTGGTTGTTTTTGGTGTGTAGAAGCAGTTTTTCAACAATTAAAAGGTGTTGAAGGCGTGGTTTCAGGTTATGCTGGTGGAGAAATTGATAATCCTACTTATGAGGAAGTCTGCAGTGGTAAATCAGGTCATGCTGAAGTATGCCAAATTACTTTTGATCCAAAATTAATTCCATATGAGGAATTGCTAGAAGTGTTTTGGAAAACTCATGACCCCACTACGCTTAACCGTCAGGGAAATGATATTGGAACCCAATACCGCTCCGTCATTTATTTCCATAATGAAGAGCAAAAGAAATTAGCTGAAGTTTATAAGAAGCAATTAGAGGATTCGAAGTTCTTCTCCCAACCCATAGTGACTGAAATCGCTCCGTTGAGGACTTTTTTCCCTGCTGAGAATTATCATCAAAATTATTTCCAATATAACAGCCATCAACCTTATTGCACCATTGTAATTGAACCCAAACTGGAGAAGTTCAGAAAAGCATTTCCGAAATTAATTAAGGATTAAGAATTTGGAATTAGGAATTAAGGTTTAAACCAGTGACTTTCCAAGTTCAAAACTTCAATTCCAAATTCCCAATTCTAAATTACCTTACTCGTTCCAGCTCATAGGATAATTTACATCTAAAAATTCTTTGGCATCTTCGGTTAGGTGTAATGGGCGAAAAGTGTCGAGCATAACGGCTAATTCTTCAGTTGCTTTTGCTCCAATACTTTTTTCTACTGTTCCAGGATGTGGGCCGTGCGGTATTCCTCCTGGGTGCAGGGTAAAAGAGCCTCTTTCAACTCCCTTACGACTCATAAAGTCACCTTCCACATAATATAGTACCTCATCAGAATCGATGTTGGAATGATTATAAGGTGCTGGAATAGATTGTGGATGGTAGTCAAACAACCGGGGAACAAAAGAGCAAATCACATAATTATGAGCCTGGAATGTTTGATGGACTGGAGGGGGTTGGTGAATCCTTCCGGTAATAGGTTCAAAGTCATGAATAGATAGTGCATAAGGGTATAAGAAGCCATCCCAACCTATCACATCACATGGGCTTTGTTCATAGATGTAATGGTGTAGAAAACCTCCTTTTTTGATTTTAACCAGAAATTCTCCTTTGCTGTCATCAGTAATTAATTCTTCCGGCGGACGAATGTCTCGCTCGCAGTAAGGGGAATGTTCAAGTAATTGTCCCAATTGATTGCGGTAACGGCTTACGGTTTCTACCGGCCCAGCAGATTCAATGATTAATAATCTAAGAGGTTGTTCGTCCCATTCTAATTTATAAATGGTAGTTCTGGGAATGACCACATAATCACCGGCCTTTATACGTAATTTTCCAAATTGAGAGATCAGATAACCTGAGCCGTCGTGGATAAAAATGATTTCGTCCGCTTCCCCATTTTTATAGAAATAATCCATGGTACGTTCCTCAGGGATACAGATTGCCATAGACACATCATCATTCATTAAAAGCACCTTTCGGGCTTCCAGAAAATCCTTTCCAGTAGTGGTGATTTTTGATGTGTTGAGGTGGGTCTGTAATAAAGGGTAATCCTTGGCGATTTTGGTACCATAAGGTTCTGCTTTCCTTACTTCTTTTACTTTAGTAGGGGGATAAATATGGTACAGATTGGAGTAAACTCCTGAAAAGCCCAAAGAACTTACTAATTCCTCAGCATATAAAGAGCCATCAGGCTGCCGAAATTGCGTATGTCGCTTGTGTGGGATTTTCCCTGATTTAAAATAATAGGCCATGGTGCTTCATATTTTATGATATCGAAATGAAAAGTTTCTTATATGAGTGTCTAACTATTTCTTTAACGCTAAAATGCTCTTAAGGAAGCCATAATGAGGTGCTTTGCTGAGGCAATTATTTTTTTGCCTTACACTATTACGGGCTCGCGGTGCATTTGCATACAAAAGTAAAATATTTAGACATGCTCCTAAGTGATTTTGAGGCTACAAATTAGTCATTTCACCTGTTAATTACTTAAGATTATAATAATAAAAAAGGCGGTCTTAAGGGGCCGCCTTTTCTTTTCCTTAAAATTTACATGGTTAATAAGGCTTCCGCTTGATCAAACAATTTTAAAGATTGTTGAAAGATCTCATTGGTTTCATTAAAAATTGGAAAGAAACCATCATCTCCCCACTCACCTCTTGCAAGCAGTGCTTTAATATAAATTTTAAGGTATTTTTTTGATCGGTCGAATTCTTCTTGGTTGAGTTCAACTCCTGATTTTTCACCCATACGAATTACTTCAGCCAACATTTGATCACTTATTTGAAAGTTTTGCTTAAAATCCTCGTATTCCATAGAATTAAACTTGGCCTTATGATCTTCATAGTAATTCAGTGTGTATTCTCTGATAACATTCTGGGCAAAAAGCTGACTCAGGTAATTGGTGTTGTAAGTAGTGTCGAATGGTACGTAATAATCTGGCATAATACCACCACCGCCATAAACCGTTCTGCCTTTACTGGTTTCGTATTTAAGAGAGTCGTTGAATTGAATGCTGTCGGCATGGAAAAACTCTCCGTGCTCATACCTTTCTAACAGATCCAAATCATAACTTTTGTCATGACCATTTTGGTAAGGCTTTTGAATGGACCGACCACTTGGGGTATAATACCTGGAAATCGTTAACCGCATTTCGGATCCATCACTCAGATCAATAGGCATTTGCACTAGACCTTTACCAAAAGACCGACGGCCCACAATCAATGCGCGGTCATTATCTTGTAAGGCGCCTGAAACAATTTCCGAAGCGGAGGCACTTCCTTCGTTAATAAGTACAATTACAGGCTCGGTCTCAAAAGAACCTTTACGATGTGCCGTAGCCGTAGAGTTAAATTTAGATTGTCTTCCTTTGGTATAAACAATCAGGTCATTATCTGGGAGCATTTCGTCCACCATATTGATGGCCCGGTCCATATACCCACCAGGGTTCCCCTGTAAATCAATGATGAGCTTATCCATTCCTTGTTTTAGCAACTTTTTCATGGCAGCTTTAAATTCATCATAGGTTGTAGCAGCAAAACGACTCACTTTTATGTAACCAATGCCATTTTTTACCATATAAGCCACATCCACAGAGGTTTGAGGTATTTTCCCTCTCGTAATGGTAAAGTCCATAGGTTCTTTAACATTACGGCGTTTAATAGTCACTTTTACTTTAGTTCCTTTCTTTCCTCTTAGCTTATCAAAGACATCTTTATTAGTGATACCAATACCCGCGACATCTTCATCATCAACCTTTATAATTTTATCACCTGAATGTAGCCCCACTTTTTCCGACGGACCTCCACTAAGTGGAGAAACAACATAAATAGTATCTTTAATGATGTTAAATTCAATACCAATTCCTTCAAATCCACCTTCTAGTTGAGAGTTGGCCAGCGCTTTGTCTTCCGCAGAGATATAGACGGAATGTGGGTCAAGTTCTCCCAACATATTTTTAATGCCGGTTTCCACTAAGTAGTGTATATCGACTGTATCAACATAGTCGCGGTTTATATAGGTTAGTACCTCACCAAATTTTAACGCACCTTTCGAAACATCTCCATCTGATTGGTTATTGCCACTCATGGTTGCTCCTACCAGCATGCCTCCAGCAATGGCAAAAGCGAT
>NZ_SMMB01001197.1 GCF_009711365.1 Xanthovirga aplysinae
GAAAACATTGACCCTTTAAAAGTCATGAATGATGAAATTAGAGAATACTCAAGTGCAAATGAGAAAAGGGACACTGGAATTTTGCATATTGCATATAATTTCACGTGGTGAAGTATATGCCTCAGACATGTTAGAAGAATTGACCTCAGCAAAGATTATTGTCAAAGAGGGAACGTTATACCCATTATTAACCCGGTTAAGAAAAGCTGATCTGGTAGAATACAAATGGGTGGAATCTAATTCGGGACCGCCAAGAAAGTATTATAAACTTACCGATGAAGGTAATATTTTCTTAAAAAGTCTGAGTGCAACCTGGAAGGACCTTGTGGACTCCACAAATCAAATTATCTCGAACACCCAATCTAAAGTAAAAGTATAAGCTTGCCGCCATGAAAAAGAATATTAGTATAAATATCAGCGGAATCATATTCCATATTGAAGAAGACGGCTACGAGCGCTTAAAAAATTATTTGACTTCTATCAATAAATATTTCTCCACCCTAGATGACAGTGGTGAAATTGTAGCTGACATCGAAAGTAGGATTGCAGAAATCTTCCTTTCCAAATTAAAGGATGGGAAACAAGTAATCAATGTAGAAGATATAGATGAATTGATTGCCACAATGGGCTCGGTGGAGGATTTTGAAGCCATTGAGGCTGGAAAAGAGCTTTTTGAAAAAGAAGAAGAAAAAGAAGAAAAGGAGGAACCCAAAAAACAAAAATCTACACAAAGCAAATCAACAGAAACCTCTGGAAAATTATACAGGGATGGTAAAAAAAGCCTTATTGGAGGAGTGTGCGCAGGAATTGCCCATTATCTAAAAGTTGATCCCTTTTGGGTTCGTTTGGTATTTATCGGCCTACTGTTTGACGTCTTTTTCTCTTCCACTATAGGTTGGCTCACTTTTGTAACTTATATCATTTTGTGGATCGTAATCCCGCCTAAATATGATCTTCCAGAAGACAAAAAGGTCAAAAAGATGTTCCGGGACCCGGATAAGAGGGTTTTTGGAGGTGTTGCCAGCGGGGTGGCTGCTTACTTTGGGGTGGACCCCAACCTTATAAGAGTTCTTTTTGTTCTTACTGCCATATTTGGTGGATCCGGAATAATCATTTACCTCATACTTTGGATCATTACTCCTGAGGCAAAAGGTCTAACGGATAAAATGAAAATGCAGGGGGAACCTGTGACTTTATCCAATATTGAATCCAATATAAAAAAGAGTCTTAAAGTTGAAAAAGACAAAGAAGAAAGTGTTTTTGTAAAGATTCTTTTGTTTCCCTTTCGCCTCATTGCGGTAATTTTTGAGGCATTAGGCAAAGCTTTAGGCCCGATTTTAAAATTCTTAGGGGAGGCCGTTCGCGTAGGTTTTGGTCTTCTATTAATTTTTATTGCCCTTGTAACACTGGTAAGCATTATAGCAGTTTCCGGTGTTTTTCTAGGGATAATTGCCGGAAAAGGCACCATCTTTTTGGATCAACTGGGAGTACACAACTTCATGTTAGACGGAATTCCTATTGATGTATTATCAGGAACAGTACCCTTATTTGCCACCATTTTCGGCTTTCTGGCTATAGGGATTCCATTTTTGGGATTGGTCTTATTAGGAATTGCCATAATTACAAAAAGGAGATCATTAAATGCCCCAATTGGATGGTCCCTTTTTGCTCTTTGGATAATTAGCATGATGGCTTTTGCCTTTACCGTTCCATCAATTATCGGAAATTTTAAAGAGACCGGATCCTTTAGAAAAACCCAACAATATCACCTAGATTATAAAACAATTCTTCTTCAATTAAATGAGGTTGGAATGGATGATTATGAAGGGGTAAAGTTAAAATTACTAGGCCACAATGAACCAGATTACAAATTGGTTCAAAAATTCTCTGCGAGAGGAAAAAGCAGAAGAGAGGCCATCGAAAATGCCCGAATGGTTAGTTATACCGTCCAACAAAACGATTCCATATTAAATTTTGACTCCAACATTCTTTTCAATGAACAATCAAAATTTAGGGCACAAAAAGTAAACATGACCCTCTATATTCCCTATAACCGTCCCTTTATGATGGATGAAAATTTAAAATATATCATCCGGAATACTATTAACAGAAATGGGTACCGAGTTTCACAAATGGAGGGAAATACCTGGATGTTTACCCCTTCTGGTTTAAAATGTATCAGTTGTGGTAGCAGGTCCTCCAACAGGGCCTATAATGAGCCCAAAAATAACAAATGGGAAGAGGACCCTATTGCTTACTCCACGAAAAAACATCAAAAAAACTATACTATAGAAGATTTTACAGATTTAAAAATAGGTGGTTTGTTTGAAATAAATGTCCAACAGGGAGATAATTACAACATTACCATTAGTTCGGATGAAGACAAAATACTTAATAAGGTTGAAGTGAGAAAAGATGGAAATCAGTTAAGGATCGATTTAAAAGATAATGCCTTTTCAAAATACCACAACAAAGAGCGTCCAAGGATAAATATTACTATGCCAAGACTTGAGGCCATTGATTTTAGTGGTGCAAGCAAAGCCTTTATCGAAGGGTATAAAGGAGATGACTTTTTGGTGAATTTATCCGGAGCAGCAATTTGTTACCTTTCCACATCCACTTCCGAAATTGATATTGATTTAAGTGGTGCTTCTCAACTTACCCTGGAAGGAAAATCTGATTATATGATTGCAGACGTCAGCGGAGCCTCCCGGTTAAAGGCTTTTGAATTTACAACCACTAGTGCAGATATTGAGGCAAGGGGAGCTTCACATTTAAGACTTCGTGTAGAAGAAGACTTGAATGTAGATGCCAGTGGAGCAAGTAGTGTGCGTTACCGTGGTAATCCAACAATTTATATCGAAAAGGGAAGCATGAGTTCAGTGAAAAAAGACTAGACTTACTAATACCTAATCAATTACATTCAAAAAAAGAAAGCCCTGGATTGGAGCTTTCTTTTCTTGATTCTGCAAATTTGGCTGGAAAAAACTAAAATCTTTCCAAGAAAAAAATTAACTAGCCACACAACCTTTGGTAAAAAAAAGCGTTTCGATTTGTAATTATTCCGATTTTTAAATTGATTTGTACCATCAGTTTTAAGCAAAACAACTGAATATCAGAAAAATCAATGCCAAAACTTGTACTGAACATATTTCTCACTGGACTTATTCTTTTACAAAGTGTAGGCATTACCTTATCCAAACACTATTGTGGGGAAATCTTAATGAAACATTCCATAGGGCTTTGGGGTGAAGAGTTAGATTGCTGCATGGACATGGATGAAATGAAATCCGAGCCAGTCTGGGAGACTTCTCAAGAAAATCCGTTTGACCCTTTTACATTAAGTTCTGTTTGTTGTGTCAATGATTTTGAACATCTGCAGTCAGAAAATGATATAACTGCTCCAACTCAAGCATCTTTTGATCTGACTCCATTATTATTTATCCTTATTACCTTTGGATTTTTACACCTTTTGAAAATATTTGGCCAAAAGGTCAGACCTTATTCAAAACCACCCCTATCCTTTAGAAAGCGGAAATTACAATTCCTCGCTTTCTTGCAAGTTTTTCGAAATTAAACACTTCTTTTTCTGTTTTAAAGGTAAAGCTTTTTGGTATAATCTGTGAAATCAATATTTCATAAAGATTAAACAGAAATTATGCAACAACTATGGCTGTGCCTTCCTTTAAATTTGTTCCTGTAAATCAAATGGGCCTTTTCTACTTCAACTTTAAGATATAAAGTTGACCCAAATAAAAGTAGAATTTCGCTACCCATTATAAACAGGTCAAATTAAAATTTAAATATCCCATAATAATTTTATCAATCATTTCTTTTAAATCTGATAAAAAGGGACCGAATATTTCACGTAAAGTGAACTTTTAAAAAAAGAAAACAGAAAAAAGAAGTTATGTTAAACAAAATCATTCGCTTTTTCCTTGAGAACAAGCTAGTAACTTTTCTGCTTATCCTGGCCATTATAGGAGTTGGTCTGGTGACAGCACCTTTTTCCTGGGACATTTCTCCTTTACCATCCAATCCGGTAGCTGTAGACGCTATTCCTGATATTGGAGAAAACCAACAAATCGTATCTACCACTTGGAATGGGCGTTCTCCTCAGGATATTGAAGATCAGATCACTTACCCGCTGACAACCTCCTTACTGGGAATACCTGGAGTAAAAACCATCCGAAGTTCCTCTATTTTTGGCTTATCCAGTATCTACATCATTTTTGATGAAGGAGTGGAATTTTACTGGAGTCGTTCCCGAATTTTGGAAAAGCTTAACTCTTTACCTGCTGGAACATTACCAGAAGAAGTAAAACCTGCTTTAGGACCAGATGCCACTGGACTAGGTCAGGTATTTGAATACACCTTGGAAGGGCGGGATGAAAATGGAAAACCTGCTGGCGGCTGGGATCCGCAAGAACTTCGTTCTCTCCAGGATTTTTATGTTAAGTATGCACTTTCTTCGGCAGAAGGGGTATCTGAGGTAGCATCTGTCGGAGGTTTTGTCAAAGAATACCAAATTGATGTGGATCCTGCAGCTATGGAGGGCTACAATGTGACTTTAGCCCAAGTGATGAGCAGCGTAAAAAACAGTAACCTGGATGTTGGAGCCCGAACCATAGAAGTCAATAAAGCAGAATACTTTATTCGGGCACTGGGTTATGTCAAAAACCTGCAAGATTTAGAAGAAACTGTGGTTACGGTCAATAAAAATGTACCAGTCCGACTGAAAGATATTGCTAAAATTTCCTTTGGGCCAGGTAACAGAAGAGGACTTTTAGACAAATCAGGAGCCGAAGCCGTTGGAGGTATAGTGGTTGCCCGATATGGTGCCAACCCCCTGGAAGTTATCAATAATGTAAAAGATAAAATAAAGGAACTTTCCACCGGTCTTCCAGAAAAAACTCTTAAAGATGGTAGAACCTCAAAAGTGACTATTGTTCCTTTTTATGACCGTACCCAATTAATCAAAGAAACCTTAGGCACCCTAGACGAAGCCCTAACACAAGAGGTTATCATCACTATCATTGTGGTAATTGTTATGGTATTCAATTTGAGAGCCTCAGTGATTATTTCAGGTTTATTGCCTCTGGCGGTCCTATTGGTTTTTGCGGCCATGAAATACTTTGGAATAGATGCCAACATTGTGGCACTTTCTGGAATTGCTATTGCAATAGGTACCATGGTCGACCTCGGTATTGTGTTATCCGAAAATATGCTCACCTATTTGGAAAAAGCCAGGCCCGGAGAGTCCCTGCTCGAAATCATTTACAAGGCAGTATCAGAAGTGGCTACAGCCGTTGTAACTGCCGTAGCTACCACCGTGGTGAGCTTTTTGCCAGTTTTCACCATGCAGGAAGCCGAAGGTAAGTTGTTTGGCCCCTTGGCTTATACCAAAACCTTTGCCTTGATAGCCTCCCTTATTGTGGCCTTATTCATATTACCAACCCTAGCCTATTGGTTATTTTCCATAAAAATAGACCGTGGAAAGGTAAGTAAATGGGTCAATATTCTGCTAATGGTTTTAGGTTTAGCTATAGCTATCTTTTGGAATGGATGGGCTGGAATCATATTAATTGCTTTCGGTATAAGTAATCTTAGCGAAAACTATTTGCCAGAATCAATAAAAAAATACCACGCAGGGATCAATGTATTCATAGCCGCCCTAGCTGTTTCATTTTTACTGGCCAAAGATTGGCTACCACTAGGTCCTAGTAGAAGCATGGGTAGCAACTTTATATTTGTTACCCTCATTATTGGCTTTTTGTTATTTACCTTTTATCTGGTTATTCATTTTTATGAGAATATCCTTAAATGGTGTCTGAACAACAAAGGTAAATTCCTAACCCTTCCCCTTGTAATTGTCCTTATTGGGATTATGAGTTGGAGAGGTTTTACTTCCACTTTTGGTTTTGTGGCTTCCAGTTTTGACAATTTTGGCTTAAATATTCGCCCTACCAAAATTTGGAGTGGCCTCGCCCATACCTTTCCGGGGATTGGAAAAGAATTTATGCCCTCACTGGACGAAGGTTCTTTCTTACTGATGCCGACTTCCATGGCACATTCGGGAGTAGAAGAAAATAAAAGAGTTTTAAGGCAACTAGACATGGCCGTCAATGCCATTCCTGAAGTAGAAAGCGTAGTAGGAAAGGCAGGAAGAGCAGAATCTGCATTGGATCCAGCACCAATTTCCATGTACGAAAACATTATTAATTATAAAAGTGAATACATACTTGACGAAAACGGTAATCGTATTCGTTTTGCTGTGGATAAAGATGGAAATTACTTGAAAGATGGCAATGGAGAGCTCATTCCTGATAAAAAAGGAGAATATTTCCGTCAATGGAGAGGCCATATAAAAACTCCGGATGATATCTGGCAAGAAATTGCCAAGGTAACCCAAATTCCAGGGGTAACTGCTGCACCAAAATTACAGCCAATAGAAACCCGATTGGTGATGTTACAAACCGGAATGCGCGCACCCATGGGGATAAAAGTAAAAGGCCCTGATTTGGAAACCATTGAGGCCTTTGGATTAAAATTGGAAAAATTACTCAAAGAAGTTCCTACAGTTCAAGAACAGGCGGTCTTTGCGGACCGAATTGTGGGTAAACCTTATTTGGAAATTAAATTGGATAGGACGACTATGTCCCGATACGGCATTTCTGTGAAGGACTTTCAGAATTACATGGAAGTGGCTCTTGGGGGAATGCCTTTAACTACCTCCGTGGAAGGAAGGGAGCGCTACCCAATTCGACTTCGGTATCCAAGAGAATTAAGGGATTCTCCGGAAAACATTAAAGAAGTTTTAATTCCTACTGCTGATGGCACCCAGATTCCATTAACAGAAATAGCAGAGATACAATATTCTAATGGTCCAATGGCCATAAAGAGTGAAGATACCTTTTTGGTGGGTTATGTCCTTTTTGACAAAAAGCAAGGATATGCTGAAACTGATGTAGCTGAAGATGCTCAACGCTACCTGCAGACCAAAATCGATTCTGGCGAATTAAAAGTTCCAGCAGGTATCAGTTACCAGTTTACTGGGAATTATGAAAACCAAATACGAGCAGACAAAAGGCTTGCTATTGTAGTACCACTTGCTTTAGGAATCATCTTCCTGATATTGTATTTCCAATTCCGGTCTGTGACGGTAAGTATGATGGTTTTCTCAGGAATTTCCGTAGCACTCGCAGGAGGATTTCTGATGCTTTGGGCCTACGGTCAAAACTGGTTTATGGATTTCTCCTTTATGGGTGAAAACATAAGGGATTTAATGCAAATGAAAACTATCAACCTAAGTGTTGCAGTTTGGGTAGGTTTTATTGCTCTATTTGGTATTGCTACCGATGATGGGGTATTAATTGCTACCTATCTAACCCAGGTATTTGAAGAGAAAAAACCAAAGAATAAAAAGGAGCTTTACCATGCGGTATTACTGGCAGGTAAGAAAAGAGTGAGACCGGCAATGATGACCACAGCTACCACCCTACTTGCCTTGTTACCAGTACTCAGCTCCACCGGAAGAGGTTCAGATATTATGATCCCAATGGCCATTCCTTCTTTTGGGGGCATGTTCATTCAGATCATCACCATATTTGTAGTTCCTGTTTTGTATGCCCTTTGGCAGCAACGGAAATTAGTTCAGAATGAAGAGTTAAAAGTGAAAAGTGAAGCATAAACAGCAGAGAGGCAGGATTTTGCCTCTTCAACTTTCAAATTTTAACCAATGACACCCAATAAGCTAAGCGTAAATAAGATGAAGCGAATTAAAATAATAAAACAAATCCCGAGGAAAACAGGTCCAATCCTGGGCCTCCTACTCCTTTTGCTTTTAGGAATGGGAAGTTTTGCCTCGGCTCAAAGTTTGGATGATTATCTACGGGAGGCCGCTGAAAACAACCCAAACCTCGAAGCTTTATTTAATGATTATCAGGCAGCATTAGAATTAGTACCTCAGGTTGGTGCTTTACCAGACCCTTCCTTAAGCATAGGGTATTACATTCAGCCCATACAAACCCGAAACGGGCCTACTCAGGGAGGGATTACCATTGGTCAACAATTTCCTTGGTTTGGGACCCTGAAGGCCAGAAAAGACGTTGCTTCTCAAAGTGCAGCAGCAAAATTCTGGGAGTTTAACTCTGCCAAAAACGATTTATTCTTCAATATACGGCAGAATTGGTACCAATTGTTTGAACTGGAAGAAAGAATCCGAATTACAAAAGAGAACATAGACTTACTGAATTATTTGGAGACGCTGGCCACCCAAAAATACGAAACAGGTAAGGCCAGCATGGCAGATGTGATTACTGTTCAGCTTAAAATTCGAGAAGCGGAAAACCAGTTAGCCTTATTGCAGCTCAATAAAAAACCTTTGGTCCACAGTTTCAATAATTTTCTGAATCGGGATCCTGAAGAAAATATCCAGATTCCCGAAAGTATTCCATTAGAAGAATTACCAAATGAGAATAATTTGGAAATCGTATTTCAACAAAACCCACAGATGAAAACTCTCAATGCTATGAAGAAAGCGGCGAAAGAACAACAGAGGGTAGCCAAATTGCAGGGAAGGCCCAACATTTCTTTGTCTGTACAATATGTAAGCATTGGAAGAATTTCTGGAGACGACCAAATGGTACCGGTAACAAATGGGAAAAATGTCATAATGCCTATGGTAGGCGTCAGCATTCCCCTGTACCGAAAAAAATATAATGCCCTTAAAAAGGAAGCAAACTTTAATTTAAAATCCATTGAAGCTAAAGAGATCGCTTTAAAGAATGACTTGAGTCTTGCCTACACCCAGATTATGGAAGGCCTCAAAGCATCACAATTGTCGATAGCACTTTACAAGGAACAAATTGCTCAGGGGAAACAAGCTTTAACACTTACCATTAAAGACTTTAGCACAGGAAAGAAAAGCTATGAGGAGGTGCTACGGATTCAGGGAGAATTATTAGTTTATGAATTATCTTCCGTGGAAGCCAAAGTTTCCTTTAATACAACTGTTGCTCAACTCAATCAATTGGCTGCAACAGAATTAGAAATCTAAACTGATTAAGCAGAAAAAATTGGGGCTGAAATCAACAAAGTATTGGTTTAAGATCCCCTTCGAACAAAAAAATATTTTTAGAAGGAGAGATCCATTAATACAATCAAAATTCCTCCTTCGTTATTCATAATTATATTATCGTTATGAAAGCATTAATAAATATTAAAAAACTACGTCCGATATTATTTGTACTACTGGGCTTATTAGCCGGATGGTTAATCTTTGGCGGAAATGGTTCAACTGACCATAACAAAGAACAAACCAACAATGAAATGGATCAATCCGAAGATCAAAATACACTTTGGACCTGCTCCATGCACCCCCAAATCAGACAACATGAACCTGGACAATGTCCTATCTGTGGGATGGATTTGATTCCTGTCCAAAGCAATGCAGGGCAGGAAAATCCTAACGAACTTCAGATGAGTGAAAGTGCCATTGCCATGGCTAATATTCAAACATCAGAAGTAATGAGAGGAAAAGCCCAAAAGGAAATCCTTTTAAATGGAAAAGTAGTAGTGGATGAGAGAAGGTTTGCCAATGAAATTGCCCATGTTCCAGGAAGGGTGGAAAAACTTTATATCAACTTTACGGGTGAAAAAGTACGTAAAGGGCAGAAAATAGCTGATGTCTATTCTCCCGAATTAATAGTCGCACAAGAGGAGCTATTAGAAGCCCTTAAAACAAAAGAAAAGTATCCCCAGCTTTTGGAAGCGGCCCGTAATAAATTGAGAAACTGGAAAATATCAGATCAGCAAATTACAGCCATTGAAAACTCTGGAAAAGTACAAAACCTGTTTGAAATTCATGCCGGTAATTCAGGTTATGTTACTCAAAAAAGAGTAAACTTGGGAGATCACCTACAGGAAGGCACCATCATGTATGACATTGCAGACCTAAGCAAAGTGTGGGTTATGTTTGATGCTTATGAAAGTGACTTGGCCTTTTTGGAAGCAGGTGATAAAGTAAAATTTACAGTATCCTCCTTACCAGGCCGGACATTTGAAGCATCTATCACTTACATTGATCCTGTTGTTAATCCTGAGACACGAACCGTTTCTATACGAACAGAAGTAAGTAATAAGGAGCAACTCCTAAAACCAGATATGTTTGCCCGAGCAAAAATCTCTGCAGATTTAGGAAGTGGTGATATAGATCAACTAATTATACCTAAATCGGCGGTATTATGGACAGGAACTCGTTCAGTGGTATATGTACAACTAAAAGATCGTGAAGAACCCACATTTCAGCTTCGTCAGGTTATCTTAGGACAATCTTTAGGAGATACTTATATTATAAAAGAAGGTCTAAACAATGGAGAATCAGTCGTAACTAACGGTGCTTTCTCTGTTGATGCTGCTGCTCAGCTTAAAGGTTTGCCAAGTATGATGAGTCAACCCAATGCTGATGAACCTACAAAACAGGAAATTACAAAAGCTGAAGGAGTGAATCCTAAATTCCAAAAACAACTGAATGAGGTCTTAAAGGCCTATTATCAACTTACTGATGTTTTCTTTAACCATAATCCAAAAGATATCCAAAAACAGGCTCTCCAAGTAAAAAATGCTTTGGAAAAAACGGACATGAAACTGGTCCAAGATCAATATATGAAAGATTGGATGGAACAATTCGAAGGCATGCAAGAAAATCTAAAGAATATGCAGGCCAGCAATGAATTAGACATCCAAAAAAAGGAACTTGACCTGTTAAGCCAGACACTACTTCATAGTGTAAAAGAATTTGGAGTAGAAGAAACTGTATATTATCAATCCTGTCCTATGGCCTTTGAAAGTGGAGAAGGTTTTTGGTTAAGTGCACAAAAGGAAATCCATAACCCTTACATGGGTGAAATGATGGCCATGTGTGGAGAAACCAAAGAAATTGTAAAAAAATAAAACTCAGTTTGTTTGAAGGGGGAATAGCTTTTGCTTTCCCTTTTCAAACCACTATTTATATTAAACCTTTTAAATTTTAAAAATTACAATCATGAACAAAA
>NZ_SMMB01001105.1 GCF_009711365.1 Xanthovirga aplysinae
GTAAGGAAAATTTTTTTGTAACCCATATAAATTTTCTCAAAGCTAGTTGACATAAGGTTGTCACCACCCCCGTTTACTTTTGTCCTACCATTAATTTTAAAACTGAAGATGATATGATCAGAGTAAATGGAAATAGTCCGAATGTGATGGAATTCACAACTTTTAAGAAGAAGGAAAATATATCGGATGATGATTTAATAAAAGCAGTGCTTGAATTCGAAACTGTCTTTTTGGCAAGGCAGGAAGGAGTAATTTTTCATGCCTTAGTAAGAAATTTCCATAATGAGTATGCCAATGTAATATTCGCAAAGGACATGGAAAGTTTTAAATGTTTGGAGAAGGAAGCTCATCAAAATGCACAGGCTCAGAAATTTTTTAGCCTAATTGAAGAGGGTACAGTAGAGATGGCCTTTCATACTATAAATAAAGAAGATTTTAGAATTCCAGATCACTTTTCATGCCTAGAATGTGGTACCTTTAAGTTAAAAGAACAGAAAAACTTTGAAAAGTTAGTTCAGGTTTCTGACCGTATTGAGAATAATTATTTGTCTAAATTTGAAAATACCCAAGAGCACTTTATTGGAACAATAGCGGATAACCTATATTCTGAAGTTACCCTTGGAAAAACTTTGGGTAAAACAAAAGAGATTTGTTCGGGATATGTAGGGAATCCTATTTGTCAACCCATGTTAGATATGGCAGAAGTGGAAACAATGAAATTAGATTTTTGGTATTTGATTGCCTGAAATATAGAAAAAGAGAAGTGTCGGGTATTTGAGATTTTGCTAATTGTTAACTCGAATGTCTGATTTTAAAGGTCTCGTGTTTTTTTGGTTTAACACCCATACAATTTTACAACTCAATAATAATGAGTTGTAAAATTGTATTCGGACTATTAAGGTGTTAGGTGATAGTTTTTCAATAATTTATTTTTATTCATAATTTTTTCTTATTGACTAAATCAAACGTTTTAAATCTATGGACAATATTTGTGAATGGGCAGCTGATACTTTTGACGAATATATTCAGTATCATAATGAGGAATGGGGAGTACCTGTACATGATGATAGAATACATTTTGAATTTCTAATTTTAGAGGGCGCTCAAGCTGGTTTAAGTTGGAGTACAGTTTTAAAAAAACGCGAAGGTTATAGAAAAGCATTTGCAGATTTTGATGTGCAGGCTGTTGCACTGTATGATGAGATTAAAATTCAAGAATTACTTAAAGATCCCAACATTATTCGAAATCAATTGAAGATCCGCTCCGTTGTGAATAATGCGAAGCAGTTTATAAAAGTCCAGGAAGAATTTGGCTCCTTCGATACTTATATTTGGAGTTTTGTGGGAGGTGCGCCCATTGTAAACCACTGGAAAAGTTTAAATGAT
Organism: Xanthovirga aplysinae; assembly: GCF_009711365.1. Lineage (GTDB taxonomy): Bacteria > Bacteroidota > Bacteroidia > Cytophagales > Cyclobacteriaceae > Xanthovirga > Xanthovirga aplysinae. The sequence goes on from NZ_SMMB01001105.1 coordinate 1,387, forward strand.
GTACCCGCAACAACACCTGAATCAGATGCCTTAAGTAAAGATTTAAAAAAACGGGGTTTTAAATTTGTGGGCAGCACAATTATTTATGCATACATGCAGGCTTGTGGGCTAGTGAATGATCATACCATAAATTGTTTTCGGTATAAGGAATTGGTTGAGGTTAAAATGGCCAATTAATGTAAAAACTTCAGTTAATGATAAACGTATCATTTGGGTTTATGAATTAGTTTATTTTATGCTCGATTCATCCTTATTAAGGATTGAAGCAATTTTTCGATTATCTATTTTATAATTTTTTATGGCAATCCCTACTTTAGAAGATATTGAGAATACCCACCAAAATATTTCTCCATTCATTCATAAAACTCCTGTTTTAACCTCCAAAAGTATTAATGCAATAACAGGTGCGGATATTTTTTTCAAGTGTGAGAATTTTCAAAAAGTGGGAGCATTTAAATTCCGTGGAGCCCTGAATGCCCTACAAGGATTAAATAGGGAAGAATTGGAAAAAGGAGTCGCTACTCACTCTTCCGGAAATCATGCCCAAGCATTGGCTTTAGCTGCAAAAAATATGGGGGTAAAGGCCTATATTGTCATGCCAAACTCTGCACCTAAGGTAAAGAAAAATGCGGTTTTGGGTTATGGGGCTGAAGTAATTCTTTGTGAACCTACCTTAAAGGCAAGGGAAGAAACCTTGCAAATAGTAGTAGAAAAAACTGGTGCTATTTTTATTCCTCCATATAATGATTACAATATTATTTGTGGACAGGCTACTGCTGCAAAGGAATTTTTGGAAGAAATTAAGGATTTAGATGTTGTGATCACTCCTGTAGGTGGAGGTGGGTTGTTAAGTGGGACATCCCTAACTGTAAAATATCTGGCACCCCACATTCAAGTTATTGGGGGAGAACCAGAAGGAGCAAATGATGCTTTTCAGTCTTTTTCTTCTAAAATTTTTCAACCGGTGGTTAATCCAAATACGGTTGCAGATGGCTTAAAGACTTCTTTAGGAGACAAAACTTTTGAAATTATCCTAAATTATGTTGATGATATTTTGACTGTGGATGATACCTTGACTATTCAGGCCATGCGGCTAGTTTGGGAAAGAATGAAAATTATTATTGAGCCTTCTTCAGCTGTGCCATTGGCAGTAATATTAAAATATCCGGAAAAATTTAAAGGAAAGAGAACAGGACTAATTGTTAGTGGGGGCAATGTTGATTTAAAGGACGTTTTACCCATGATATCTTAATTGACCCATTGTATGTTAGAGAGTTTTATAATGTTTTAGAAAAATATTCGTTATTTTTTTATATCAAAGCAAATGCTTAGTTTTGTAAGAGAAAAGAAATTAAATGCCTAGAAAAAAAAATTACGATATAGATGAAGTTTTAGAAAAGGCTATGAAAACCTTTTGGCAGAATGGTTATGAGGCTACTTCAATCCGTACTTTGGAAAAAGAAATGGGTATCAATCAATTCTCTATTTATTCAAGTTTCAAGAGTAAGCACGGAGTATTTATTGAAGCTTTAAAAAAGTATAATTTTTTTGTAAAAGAGAACTTCCTAAACATCTTAATAAAATCTGAGGGGCACTTAAGTGATATTCGAACCTTTTTTAATCAATTTATTGATAACGTAAAATCTGAAGAAGCCACGAATGGCTGTTTAATGGCCAATAGTGCCATGGAATTAGGTTCAAAAGACAGAGACACCTTAATTCAGTTACAAGGGTTTTATGATTTTTTGCAGGAAACTTTTATGATTTTGCTGGAAAAAGCAAAGAAAAGAAATGAAATAGGTCAGGAAGCTGATTTGAAAAAATATGCCAACTATTTGGTGGGATGTTCCCAAAGCCTTGCTGTTACGGCAAAGATTCTGGATAAGGAAAAATTAGACGATTTTGTTGAGATGAGCCTTAAAAGTATTGTATAAATTTTTTTGTCCTATAACTAAGCGATCGGTTAGAAATAATAATAAAAACTTAATATTATGGATTCAAAAACAGAAAGTAAAATCATGACACTTATAGCACAAACAGTAGAATCGGCTCCGAAGGTTGCCAGTGAGGTATTAGCTGAAACGCAAAAAGGATTGGGATTTATCCCAAATATGTATGGTTTAATGGCTAATAATCCTGCCTTATTGGATGCTTATACTAAATCTTACAAGACCTTTAGAGAAAACTCTGGTTTTACTCCCCAAGAGCAAGAAATCATTTTTTTATCAGTAGCATATGAAAATGAATGTACTTACTGTGTAGCAGCCCATAGTTTTATTGCTGATAAAATGTCAAAGGTTCCTGTGGAAATTACGGATGCCATAAGGGCTGGAAATGAAGTAGAAGGTAAGTTGGGCGCTTTAAGTCGATTCAGCCGAATAATGGTAGAAAAAAGAGGGAATGTATCAGAAGAAGAAATAAGTGATTTCCTAGAGGCTGGTTATTCTCAAGAACACATTTTAGGGGTGGTAGCAGGAATTGGAGTTAAAACCTTTAGTAATTATTTTAATCATATTGCAAATACACCCGTAGATCCAGCCTTTAGCTCAAGAGAGTGGTCAAAATAGATTTTCTTTTTTTGACCAAACCTGTGGAATTAAAAAGTTTAATTTAAAATTCTGATTTAAAAAGATAAACTTTAAGTTGTGGGTCCAGTTTCTAGGAAGCTGGGCCCATTTTTGTTTTATATTGGGAATGATGTTTGACCAAAGTTAATTGAATCTTATCTTTTCTAAAGAAGTTGGAATAAAGATCTCCTGAAATGTAAAACACTTTTTAATTTTACATTTCATTTACGCTCAAATTTTTACCTTTACATTATGAGTAAACCTGAAAATAAACTTTTCTTATTTGATGCTATGGCTTTGATTTATAGAGCCCATTTTGCATTCAGTAAGAATCCGAGAATAAACTCAAAAGGGCAGAGCACAGGTGCGGCTCTGGGATTTACTAATACCCTTTTGGAAGTAATAAAAAAAGAACATCCTACCCATTTGGCGGTTGCTTTTGACCCTCCTGGACCAACTTTCAGGCATGAGGTTTTTCCTGAATATAAAGCCCATAGGGAAGAAACACCAGAAGATATCCGTACTGCAATTCCTATTGTCAAAGACATTGTAAAAGCGTTCAATATTCCGGTTTTGGAGGTTAAGGGGTTTGAGGCAGACGACGTAATTGGGACTATTGCTAAAAAGGCCGCAAGAAAAGGTTATGAAGTATTCATGATGACCCCTGACAAAGATTATGCACAGCTTGTAGAGGAGCATGTTTATCTGTATAAACCTGCTTATCTGGGAAATGCGGTGGATATTTTAGGCGTTCCGGAAGTTTTGAAAAAATTTGATTTGGATGAAGTAGATCAGATTAGGGATTTATTGGGATTACAAGGAGATTCTGCTGATAATATCCCTGGAATTCCTGGTATAGGTCCAAAAACAGCTACCAAATTATTACGTCAATTTGGAACAGTAGAAAATTTGGTAAATGGTGCTGATCAATTGAAAGGAAAACAAAAGGAGAAAGTAATAGAATTTGGTCAGCAGGGAATTTTATCCAAAGAATTGGCTACTATTCATACGGATGTCCCAGTAGATTTTGATCCGAAAACTTTAGGTTATCAAGAGCCGAATGAACCTAAATTAAGGGCAATCTTTGAGGAGCTCGAATTTAGAACCTTACTGAAGCGGGTTTTTGAGGTGAATAGTAAAGTAACCTCAAATGCTCAAATGTCTATGTTTGAAACAACGGAGGTTTCTACTGAAAAAGAAGAGAAAGAAGGCAAAATTCTAAAAACTATTCAAAACACTCCTCATGAATATCACCTTGCAGATAGTGAGCAGAAGCATAAAAAGCTTGTTTCTTATTTGATGCAGAATAAGGAGGTTGCATTTGATACGGAGACTTCAAGTTTAGATGCCTTTGAAGCAGAATTGGTGGGAATGTCATTTGCGGTGGAAGAAAACAAGGCTTATTATGTTCCAGTTCCGGAAAATAAGGAAGAAGCACAAAAGGTTGTGGAGCAATTTCGACCGTTTTTTGAAAATTCCAATATTCAAAAGATAGGACAAAACATAAAGTATGACTTATTGGTGATGCGAAATTATGGGATTCAAGTAAAGGGATCAATATTTGATACCATGCTTGCCCATTATTTGCTGGAGCCTGAATCCCGGCATAATATGGATGTGCTAGCTGAGAATTACTTGCAATATCAGCCGGTATCTATTGAAACTTTGATAGGTAAGAAAGGGAAAAAGCAGACTAGTATGCGGGATGTTCCTGTAAAGGAAGTAAAGGAATATGCGGCTGAGGATGCTGATATTACTTTGCAGTTGAAAGAATGTTTTGCCCCGCAGGTAGAAAAAGAGGGATTACAAAAGCTATTGCAAGAGGTAGAGGCACCCTTAGTAAATGTTCTGGCCAACATGGAGTATGAAGGGATAAAAATAGATACTGCAGCCTTAAAGGAGCTATCCGAAGAATTAGCTGTAGAAAGCAGTAAAATTGAAAAGAGAATTTATGAAATTGCTGGAGAAGAATTTAATATTGCCTCTCCAAAACAATTGGGAGAGATTCTTTTTTCAAAGCTAAAGCTGGTAGAAAAACCCAAAAAAACGAGAACAGGGCAGTATGCGACCGGTGAGGAAATCCTTTCTAAATTAGCAGATAAACACGAAATCGCTTCTCTTATTTTGGATTTTCGGGAGCTGCAGAAATTGAAGTCTACCTATGTGGATGCCCTTCCTGCTTTGATCAGTGCCAAAGATCAGCATATTCATACTTCTTATAATCAAGCCGTAACTGCAACAGGTCGTTTGAGTTCGACGAATCCTAATTTGCAAAATATTCCTGTTCGAACGGAAAAAGGACGATTGATACGTAAGGCATTTGTGCCAAGAAGCGAGGATTTCATCTTGATGGCGGCTGATTATTCTCAAATTGAATTGAGGATCATGGCTGCTTTTGCTCAGGATGAGCATATGATTGAAGCTTTCCGTAATAAAAGAGATATTCATGCCACTACTGCCAGCAAAATTTTTAATGTGCCATTGGAGCAGGTAGATGGAGATATGCGTCGAAAAGCAAAGACGGCCAACTTTGGAATTATTTATGGTATTTCAGCTTTTGGTTTATCGGAAAGGCTTTCTATTCCCCGGAAAGAAGCTTCAGCCATAATTAAGGCATATTTCTCGGAATTTCCTGGAGTGAAGACTTATATGGACCAGGTGATTCATGATGCTCGAGAAAAAGGATATGTTCAGACTATCTTAGGGCGAAAACGCTATCTAAGAGATATTAATTCAAGAAATAATACCATAAGAGGATTTGCCGAACGTAACGCTATTAACACTCCTATTCAAGGAAGTGCTGCGGATATGATAAAAGTGGCTATGCGAGATATTCACCAATGGATGGAAAAAGAAGGGCTTCGTTCCCGTATGATCTTGCAAGTGCATGATGAATTGGTTTTTGATGTGCATAAAGAGGAAAAAGACCTGATGAAGAAAAAAGTAGAGCATTTTATGAAGCATGCTATTGAATTGGATGTTCCTATGGAAATTGGCATTGACTTTGGGCAAAACTGGCTGGAAGCACACTAGAGTTAATTAAAAATGAAGAGTGGAATGTAGGAATGTTACTATTTTCCTTTAAGAAATCCACTCTTCATGTCTCCCCCTTCACCATTCATAAATTCCCCGGAACCCCTTATGTGCCTGAGATTGTTTTTCTAAAAAGGTAAAGGTATGCCTGACAGCTAGTAGGCATTCGATTAAAAGCTGTTCAATTTTTAGCAAAACATTTTTTCACTATGGAACATATTTTGAATCAACTGCGATCGCAAGTTAATGATGAGGATTTGAATCAAATTAGTCAAAAAGTAGGAGTTAATAAAGACGATGCAAGAAATGGACTAGAAAGTGTTGTTCCAGCCCTACTCGGTGCTCTGGCTACAAATACTTCTTCACCACAAGGAGTGGAAGATCTAGATCATGCATTAACTCGAGATCATGATGGGAGTGTGTTAAAAAATATTCACGCTTATTTTAAAAAACCCGATACAAAAAAGGGAGAAGGAATTGTGAATCATGTCCTGGGGCCTACAAGACCAGAAGTTGAAGGTTATATTAGTCAAAAATCAGGTTTAAAGCCCAAGGAAATCCATAATTTATTTGATATAGCTGCCCCTGTAGTTTTAGGATTTATAGGAAAAGAAAAAAAAGAAAAAGGTTTACGTCCTAATGAAACTCGTCGGTTAGTTCAGCAAATTGCACAAGAGTCTTGCCAGGATTCCAAAATAGATTTTAAGGAGGTAAAACAGTTAATAAGTGAGCGTTCACCTGTTAACACTCCAAGAAATAATGCTTTAAAGCTTTTGGGAGGTCTTTTTAAGAGAGCTGCTTGATGTAAAAGTTTGAATTTTAATATTATAAAAACGACTGGACTTTCTAGTCGTTTTTTTATGGTTTTCAATGGAAATCCAAAATATAAATTGGGCTATTCCTTTCGAAACCTTTTTGTTAAGTTCTTCTTTTACCGAAAGATATAAGATTGTTTCAAACGTGATTTGAGTAATAATTCTCTTTTTAAAGAAGGTGTTTTTTTGGTTAAAAAATATTTAATGATTTTTATAGGTTAAACAAAAAAAATAATACCAGTTATCCTTGTTTATATTTATTTTCTTTATTTCTAAATAATTTCTTTTTGTTTTAATTCCTCTAAAATTGTTTTTTATTTTGCAGTAGCC
>NZ_SMMB01001093.1 GCF_009711365.1 Xanthovirga aplysinae
TTTTTTTCACAAAAGACTCCCTTATCTTTAATTTTCAACAGTTAAAGCTACATTGAGATAATCATTAAATGGTTTAATGCGCTTCAAAACACCCACCGCTTTTTGTAAAAAATCCGGCCCCATCAGTTCTTCATCCGAGATGGAGTGTAAAACAACAAAGCTCTTAAGCTTTAGATAGTCCAATTGTGGATGTTCTTTGCTATATCCTTTAGGAGGACGAGAAAGCCTCTCTCCCCATACATCTCCAAACAATGCTCTAAACTGCTTTTCTTCCACAACCTTTATGAAATCTTCGGGGTTATAATCGATTTCCTGCCGAATCAGCCGCAAATGATCTGCAGAAGGCCTGTACACTCCTCCCCCCAAAAAACATTCTCCAGGCTGAACATGAAAATAATAACCAGCAAACCCAGAGTTTTTCCCTCCCTGGACCATACTAGCTCCAAAATTTAGTTTATATGGGGCCTTATTTTTACTGAAGCGAATATCCCTATTGATACGGAAAATACATTTTTTTGCATCTAAGTCACTCAACCCTTCATCCCATTTGGAAATTTCTTTTAGAAGCTTGGATATAAATTGAATATAACCCTCCCGACATGCCTGATACTCCTCTTTATGAGCATCCATCCATTCTTTGTGGTTATTTTGTTTAAGTTGAGTGAGAAAGTTTAGTATTCCTTGGGCATCCATTTTTTAATTAATTATTTGGCGCATAAATAATAATGAATGGTGAATTGAAAGGAGAAAACCACCTTGCAAAATATTCACCATTCATAAGTAATTAAATTAACTCCACCATACTTTCGAGTCCGATCCCACGGGAGCCTTTTACCAAAATGAGGCTATCGACAAACTCTTCTTTTTGTAAAGCTTCCGATAACTGCTCCCTGTCTTTAAACCAACGTGCCTGAGGACATTCTTCTATCGCCTTTTGGATTTTCGTTCCACACAAATACACCTGATCAAATTTACCAGCATAAAGGGTACGTCCAATCTTACGATGTTCCTCCTCACTAATTTCCCCTAACTCATTCATATCTCCCAATATAACCACTTTATGTTTGGCTTTCATGGCCTTAAAATTTTCCAACGCGGCCTGCATAGAAGAAGGATTCGCATTATAAGCGTCCAAAATAATGGTATTTCCTTCTCTAGATATCAATTGAGAACGCATGTTATCTGGAACATAAGCTTCAATAGCCTCATTGCAATCTTGGGTGGAAATATTAAAGTATTTCCCAACACATAAAGCCGTAGTTATATTATCAAAATTGTATTGCCCAATCAGATGGGTTTTAATTTCATTCCCTTCTTCATCCTGGTAAATCACAAAAGGAGAGGCTTCCAAAAATTTGCAATGATAATAATCATCCTGATTGGGGTAAAAAATTGGATTTTTCATCCGTTTTGCCATATTCCTAAGCACCTCCTGCCGACTATTGACAAATATGGTGTTTTCCCTTTGAATCAAGTAATGATAGAGCTCACTCTTTCCTCTGATTACCCCTTCATATCCTCCAAAGCCCTCAGTGTGTGCTTTTCCAATGTTGGTAATCAGGCCAAAGGTAGGCTCAGCAATATCACACAATTCGGAAATATCCCCTATTTTATTAGCCCCCATCTCAATGATGGCCATTTCAACCGTAGAATCAATAGCCAGTAAGGTAAGTGGCACACCAATATGATTATTGAAATTTCCCACCGTAGCAAAAGTCTTGTACTTTTTGCTTAAGACAGCCTTAAGTAGTTCTTTTGTAGTAGTTTTTCCATTGGACCCCGTTATTCCAATAACAGGAATATCCAATTGACGCCTGTGATAATTTGCCAACTCCTGCAGGGCTTTCAAACCGTCCTTCACCACCAAGAATTGTTCTCCTACTGCATATTTTGGGTCATCTACCATGGCATAGCGTGCTCCTTTTTCTAAAGCTACAGCGGCAAATCGATTCGCATCAAAATTGGGGCCTTTCAAAGCAAAAAAAAGATTGCCGGGGCTTATCTTTCTTGTATCGGTACAAACTCCAGTGGTCTTTTTGAAGTATTTATATAACTGTTCTGTTGATTCTATAGTTTTCATATAAATTCGCGTCCCTTTCTCTTTCACATCTCCTAACGCAGATTTTAAGTTTTCATCATCGAAGATAAGGATAAAATTTAAATTTTAAACCTCTATCCCTCTTGCTTTTATAAGGCAAAGCTGTAAATTACTCCACATTTCAACAAAATATAATGAGCCAAAAAAGTATTTTTTATTTCTTTATACTCCTCCAGAACATCCCTGTTTTGACTTTTGCGCAAACACTTTTTCAGTACGACCACAGTATTCCGGTTTTGGTGAAAGAAAAACCCCTACAGTTGGCCTGGTCAGGAGGACTTAATGCGGGACAATATCAAACCATGGACTTGAATGGGGACGAAAAAGAAGATCTGGTAGTCTTTGATCGAAGTTCGGGGGAAATAAACACCTTCCTTGCAATAGATCAAAAGTATGTAGCTGATCAATCCTACGCTTTACTATTTCCAAGGGAGATCCGTTCTTGGATGGTAATTGCAGATTACAACTGCGACGGAAAAAAGGATATTTTCACCTATACGGACAGAGGTATTAAGGTCTTTCAAAACATCACTGAGACAGGTAGTCCGCTAAACTTTCAACTATCCTCCGAATTCCTTCAAACTCATACGGGGTCCCAATTAACTAACCTAAAAATCAACAGCAGCGATATTCCCGCCATTGTAGACTTAGATGAGGATGGGGATCTCGATATCATCAATTTTCGGGCTTCTGGCACTTCCCTGGAATACCATCAAAATATGAGCATGGAGGCTTCTAGCAATTGTGGTATTGAGAATTTTCAACAAGTGACGAAGGAATGGGGAGGAATAATAGAATGCGGATGTGGTCATTTTGCTTTTAATGGGGCCAATTGTGAAGAAAACAATATTCGTCCTTCACATGTGGGAGGGAAAAGCCTACTAGTCTTTGATCGGGATAAAGATGGGGATTTTGACATAATCATTGGAGAGGAAGACTGTGCAAAATTATCTTATCTTGAAAATAAAGGAACAGCAGAAAACCTTTATTTTGATGAAGCAAGTTCTAAGTTTCCAAATTCAGAAACTGCTGTTCATCTGGAAAGCTTTCCGGCAGCTTTTCTGGCTGATGTAGATTTTGATGGCATTAAAGACCTTCTTGTAGCTCCAAACCTATCTGGAAGTAACGGAAAAGAGATCAATTGGCAGAATAGTTCCTGGCTTTACCGAAATACCAACGCTGATCCTAAAATGGATTTTTCTTTTGTAAAGGACAATTTCTTGCAAGATGAGATGCTCGATTTCGGAGAAACCGCAGCTCCTACCTTCTATGACTTAGACAATGATGGAGATCAAGATCTTTTAGTCTGTGCTCAGGGAAACCACTTCGATAATAACCAATACTCTACAGTCTGGTATTTTGAGAATACCGGAAGTTTGGAAGAAGCAGTTTTTGAATTTAGAACTACAGATTTCGCAGGATTGTCTGCATTAAGATTACAAAACCTGTTTATCCAGTTTGCAAATTTATCAAATCACGTAGGCGAGGAATTAATAGTAAGTGGGCAAGAGTCAAACCTCGGAACCTCAAAGGCCTTCTATTTCAACCGAAAATCTGCAGATATCGATGGTTTTTCCAATTCAACTCCCAATGCCATAGATATTACCTTTTTATCCGGTGATCAACCTTATTTCTATGATATCAACAGGGACGGACTTATAGATTTACTTCTTGCCCGACGAAGCGGAAGGTTGGAATTTCTTCAAAATATTGGAAATGAATTTGTATTACAAGAGGAAAATTTTCTGGGCATAAGTGATGGTGCCTCCAGGGTTCACCTACATATCCATATTGGTGATATAAATAATGATGGATTAGATGATTTAATTACCACTAATGTGGGCCGACAATTGAAAATTTTTGAAAGCTTTCTAAATCTTTCTCAAGAAGAATTGATAGAACCTGTTCTTGAGAACATCTTAAACCCTCTAAATGGACAAACAATTTCAGCGAGTTTTGGTAAAATGAGCTACATGACAACTGCCGACTTGAATAATGACGGATACGACGATTTTATGTTGGGAAGTAGTCAGGGAGGGTTGTTTTTTCTTAGAAATTTGGGAGAAACTGATTTGAACACTTCAAACCTCTCTTTTAATATTTATCCAAACCCTGGAGGTGATTTTATACGTATAAAAGCAAAAAACCTCTCTTCTTTAGAAGTTTTTTCCTACACAGGCCAAAAATTATTAACGTTTAAGACAGAAAATCCAAACAAAGTCGTTTTACTAGACACCCAAAATTTTAGATCTGGGGTTTATATCGTCAAGGCAAACTTTCAAGATAAAGAAAGTATTAGCCAAAAGTTTATTATACAGAAATAGCAGAATGGAAACATTAATCCACATTGAAGTCGCCAGTATACATGATACTACCTATTCCCACGATATTTTACAATGGGTTAAACAAGAACTTCCCAAGGTAGTTACCTTTGATTTTGACAATTTTTCAGAACCTTCCATTTGTGATTATGCCATCGATCTTTTGAAACAAAGCCGAAAAGTAGGTATCATCATTCATGTCAAAAATGATCAACCACTGGGTACCATCCGAAAATTCATAGATTTTGTGGTTCGAAAAAATGATGCTGTCTACTTTTTAGCCCTTCAGGGAGATCAAAAAATCATTGAAAAAATGGCCAAACCATTGGGACAAAGGTTTCACAAAAACGCGGATTTCAAATTGCAAAAAGAACTTCTTCTGTCTTCTTTTAATCATCAATCTGTAGCTTAAAAGAGTCACTATCCAAATGGGCAGGAAATCGCTCCCTAAAACCCATAAGCTCAGAGGATGAAAGTTTAACGTTTACTATTTCCTCTTCATCCTCCAACCTTGCTAAATATTGGCCTTTGGGGTTAACAACTGCGGAATGTCCATTATATACAATACCTTGCCCATCAGTTCCCGTCCTGTTTACTCCAATGCAGTAAGAAAGATTTTCTATTGCACGTGCCTGAAGGAGAACATCCCATGCCTGGATTCGGGCAGCTGGCCAATTGGCAACATATAACAAAATATGGTATGGCAGATCTTCCTCCCCTTCTGGAACCAGATTTCTACTCCATACTGGAAAGCGCAAATCGTAACAAACCAGAGGACAAATTTTCCAGCCTTTTAACTTACGAATTAATCTTTTTTTCCCCGGATTGTAATATTTATCCTCTTGAGCCATCCTAAACAAATGGCGTTTATCATAAATGGCATAATTTCCATCTGGTTCCATCCATATCAGCCGATTATAATAGGCCATTCCTTCTCTAACAATATAGCTTCCAGTAACCACAGCATTATGTTGGGCTGCTTGCTGTTTCATCCAACGAAAAGTCCTGCTGTTCATGGGTTCCGCAAGCCTTTGTGCCTGCATGGTAAAACCCGTATTAAACATTTCGGGCAAAATTATAAGATCTGTTGCCTCAATATTTTGCCAGAGCTTTTCTTCCAACATAGCCAAATTTGCCTCAATGTTTTGCCAATAAAGCTGGCTTTGGATAAAGGTTATCTGAAGATCGTCCATAGGAGGGGGTAATAATGAATGGTTAAAAGTGATAGTTTAAACTTTAGGATTACATCGATTTGCGGATTTCTTATAAGGTTAAATTCAAAATCCAATCATCTTTTACTCCTTCAAATTTAGGTTCAGGCCATGAGTGGAAAATCCATGGTATAAGGAACTTCAATCTCTCCCCTACTAATTTTTTCCAATTCCGCTTGTCTTTGAGTTTGCCTCTCTTTAGTGAGATGATCTAAAAATAAAATACCTTCAATATGATCATATTCGTGTTGAATTACACGTGCAATCAAACCGTCATACTCCTCTTCATATTCATTCCAGTTTTCATCAAAATAATGAATTTTAATATTTTCAGGTCGCAACACCTCTTCTCTAAATCCCGGAATACTTAAACAGCCTTCGGCAAATCCCCATTCTTTTCCGTGTCGATTTAATATTGTAGGATTTATAAATGTCTGCTTATAATGAAGAATTTGACCTTGTTCATCATTACTCTCAGATTGATCCAATTTAGTGTATCTATCAGAAAAGAATTGTGACTCAGCTCCTTCTTTCTCCCGAAATTTGCATTCAACCACGAACATACGGAGTGATAATCCCACCTGTGGTGCGGCAATACCAACCCCCTGTGCATTGTGCATGGTCTCCAACATATTTTTACTCAACAACTTTACATCAATAGCACCTTCCTTTATTACTCTGGATTTCTCTCTTAGTACAGGATCACCATATGCTACTACCGGATAAATCATAATTACTTATTTTAATAATACAGAATCTATATAGATTAAGAAAAAACTATTTAAACTTACTGGAAATCAAAATTTTGATAATCAAATTACTTTATTTTATACATCTTAATTTCGATTTCAGTTTAACTTTAAAGAAACGCATTTTCTTAATAGAATAAATTAAAAAAGAATTAGAATTTAAACCTATAAGAATCAAGGACTCTAATTCCCTTAAATTGAATGATTAGTACGTATAACTTGGAGATAGCCGAGATATTGGGTTTGGCCTATTTTATCTTCACCCTTGAATAATAAGATTAAAGGAAGATTAGATTGTTGCATTAACCCAAAAAGAAAGTTACAATTAAAGCATGGTTTGATTTAAAGGCCCATTTAATCAAAAAAGAGGAACCTGAATATTAGCTCCTCTTCTTATTAACGCCTTATTTTTTCAAGGGAAATTTCATGCGGTAGTCCACATCTACCTTTCCTTTGCTGATATTTGCCAGTTTTCCTTTTAAAAGCCTCTTTTTCAAACCCGAAAGATAATCGGTAAATAATATCCCGTCAATATGATCATATTCATGTTGAATAACCCTAGCGATCATCCCGTCATATTCTTCTTCGTATTCCTTCCAATTCTCATCAAAATACCGAATTTTAAGTTTTTCGGGACGCATCACCTCCTCCCGAATATTAGGAATGCTAAGACAACCCTCCTCAAATGGCCAATCTTCTCCATCCTCTTCGATGATTTCAGCATTCACAAAAACTCGTTTAAAATGAAAAGGCTCCTGATCCTCCTCTTCCAATTCCACTTCTACGACAAACAGACGAATTGATTTTCCAATCTGAGGAGCAGCCAAACCCACTCCATTGGCCTCATGCATAGTTTCAAACATGTCTTGGCTCAGTTGTTTCACATCTATGGAATCCTTCTCAATATCCTGAGCTTCCTTTCTCAATACGGGGTCGCCATAGGCTACTATGGGGTAAATCATAATTTTATTGCTTACTCTCTAAAAATGACTGCAAAATAATTGCAGCGCTTATTTTATCAATATTTCCTTTATTTCTACGGTCCTTTTTCTTCATTCCCCCCTTAAGCATAGCATCAAAAGCCATTTTAGAAGTAAAACGCTCATCATGCAAATGAATGGGAATATTCGGAAACCTTTTTTTTAATAAGCCCACAAAATGTTTTACAAGTTGTGTGGCATTTGTATCACTATTATCCAGATTTTTGGGCATTCCTACAACAAACGCTTCAATGCCTTCGGTTTCTTCATAACTTTTCAAAAACTCAATAACATCCTTTGAATGCACAGTATCCAAAGGAGAACAGATCATTTGCAAAGGATCGGTAACGGCCAAACCAACCCTTTTAGAACCATAATCAATCGCTAAAAGTCTTCCCATTTAAATCTTCTCCTTAGGATTTAGATATATTTCACAGGTTTTGACCAACAAAACTACTTCATGTTCCAAAAAATAAAGTAAAAATCCATGAAGAAAATTTTTCAAAGCCTAAACGCATTACCAATCAATAATTCAGTAACGCATTTTTTGTTGGCACAAATATAAAGAATATAAGTATTCCCAAACATCTTTTAACCCTACCCTTATCTCTTTCCTTCAATTATTTAGAAAATACCCG
>NZ_SMMB01001104.1 GCF_009711365.1 Xanthovirga aplysinae
GATACTTTTAACTTCCGATGGTCGGTTGATTTTTTTAACTAATCCTTGTAAAACTTTTCCAGGGCCACATTCAATAAACGTAGTTGCACCATCAGCTACCATTCTCTGTACAGATTGAGTCCATCTAACTGGAGCTGTCAATTGAGCAATCAAATTGTTTTGAATTTCAGAAATATCTGAAGAAGGCAGTGCATTTACGTTTTGATAAACGGGGCAAGAAGGAGTTTTAAAGGTGGTATTTTTTATGGCTTCTTCGAGCTCGGCCCTTGCAGGTTCCATTAATGGTGAGTGAAAAGCACCTCCCACTTGAAGAGGAAGAGCACGCTTGGCACCTGCTTCCTTCATCTTTTCACAAGCTATTTCAATTCCTTTGTTGGTGCCTGAAATCACTAATTGTCCCGGACAGTTGTAGTTTGCAGCAACAACAACTTCAGTTTCAATGCCAGCACAGATGTCAACTACGGTTTGATCATCCAATCCCAATATTGCAGCCATAGTAGAGGGGTTTTGCTCACAGGCTTTTTGCATGGCATAAGCTCTTTTCGCAACTAATTTTAGGCCATCTTCAAAAGATAAAGTTTTGTTGGCAACTAAAGCAGAGAGTTCGCCCAAAGAGTGTCCTGCTACCATGTCGGGTTGAAAATCTTCAGATTCTGATGCTAAAATGACAGAATGAAGAAAAACTGCCGGTTGCGTAACTTTCGTTTCTTTTAATTCTTCGGCTGTCCCATTGAACATAATATCAGAGATACGAAATCCAAGAATATCATTAGCTAATTCGAATAGATCTTTGGCTTTTTCTGAAGAGTCGTATAGTTCTTTACCCATTCCACTAAATTGGGCACCTTGTCCAGGGAAAACATATGCTTTCATGTTGTTTCTTTTTTTTTCGTTGATAGATTAAAAATATGGGGGATTTTGTAGTTTTTCCCTGGGGGTGACCAAGGGATGACTCAAGTTTGAATATAAATTACAAATAATAAGAATTATGTTCTTTTCCTTTTTTGAGTAGTTAATTTTCCATTAAAATAAAAAGTTCTGAGTCTTCACTTTGAAAATCAACCATGGAATATTCTAAGAAATAAGTATTTCCATCAATCTTTCTAGTTTAAAAAGGATTAGAAATTTTGTGATCTATTTTTGTTCAGTCCTTAAGTACTTTATTCCAATTATTCCCCACTATTAAAAAACACTCAAAATAAAGAGAATAAAAAATAAATTACAATACCCATTATTATGAATGATATTGTGATTGCTGTTTTTGGTGAATTGCAGAGAATTTTGGGCTTTTTTAAAATCCAAATTTTTTAATTCCTAATAGGTAAGCCCCAAAAATTATCCTAAAAACCGTTCTTTTAAAGCGGAATCTGGTAAACGGCAGCTATCCGATTTTCCAAAGATCCGATAACGGTTTTGGGCCACCAAATCATAAAGAAAATCAAGAAAAGACTTGGGAAGAATCTGAAATGCAGAAAAAGCAGGCCAAAGACCATCTAATTTACCTGCGATCTTTAAGGCAGCCTCACTTTTAAAATAATACTTTTCTTTGTCAAATAACACAATGGAATTTGGAGAGGAAAAAAGAATATGATGTTTTTTTAAAAGCTTTTGAGCATATTTAGATTGAAGGGATGCAAAAACAAAGCGCCTCTTTGAATCATGGTCAATGATAAAATTAACAGAACTGTTGCAAAAATTGCAAACCCCATCAAATAGTATGATATATTTATGGTCTTTTGATTTCATTTAAATCATCATCTTAGCATTATGGACGTGTGAATTAATTAATTGTTACGGTTAAAATCCTTAATTCTCTTTTTAACTATTCTATTGGAAAAATAGCCGCTTTATTATGCATCAGGGTCACATTTACTTAATATAAAACGTCTACCCAACCTTTCAAAACTTGTTTATTATTTTCCGGTTCAAATGTAACAAATTCTAATTCTGCCTCATAATAATAGGTGCCTGACAGGACTTTTTTCCCACTGTTCGAAGTGCCATTCCATTCCAAATAAATGCTTTTTTCTTCATCCTGTTTATTTGAATAGACTTCTACTCCCCAGCGATTGTAAACTGTAAAATTAACGGACTTAACAAACAGAGGACAATCAAATGGCCTGAAAGTGTCATTTACCCCATCTTCATTGGGTGTAAATACATTGGGAAGCTCATAGTAGGTACAGTTTTCCACGCAAAAGGTTTCTGTAGGTGGGCTTTGATTACCAGATCGATCAATGGCTATGATTTTATAGCATCCTGCAAATGAACCCTCCTGAGGTGGGTGTTCAAAATGTGGCTCAGTAACTGTGGCAATTGTCTCAAAGCTATCTTCTTCTCCTGTTTTCGAATACAAAACTAAGTATTTTGCAATATCATTTTGACAATCGCCTGAAATATTACCTTCCCAGTTGAGTTCATTATAATATCCAAAGAGACTGCAGGGTTTTGTTGCCAGGAAATCATTACAATTTTCAATGGCAGGGTTGGTAATGGAAAAATTAAGGGGAGGACAAGGTGGGATAGTATCATTTGGCCTTGCACAAATAATTTGAGAACGATTTATTAAAGGCTCAAGGATGTTGGGGTTATTATAACTTCCGAAGGTCTCAACATAATAGCAATACTCAAATTTGTCTGAGAGTTCTTGTCCGATATTTCCTTCATCGATATACTGAAACCCATATATAGAAACATCCACACTATCCATTAATACCAATTCTTCAGGATTACTCTCATCAATTCGATCTCGGTAAATGTAATGTCGGAAGTAGGTGGGGGTTACCAAGGCCCAGGGTACATTGGCTTGCCAGTTTAGGGTTATTCTTCCTATTTCAGGAATAGGCTCCAACCAAACGGTGGAGGCAACAGCAGAAGAACCTATTTCTTTTCCATTTGAGTCATAAGCAAGTACCGTATAATTATATATTTCTTCATAGGTATTTAACCCCATGTCGGTAAATGTGGTGTCGGTTGTTTCCAGGACCATACTCCTATCTTGCTCTCCAGTCATACCAATTGACCGAAACACCTGGTAGGAGTAAGGAGGGATGAAAATTTGTTGATCCACTTCAAATGGAGAATACCAGCTAACAATTACCTCTCCCTGCGTTTCGCTGGTTGTTTTTACGTCTGCATGGGTGATTACCGGTTTATCCGCCTTGACCATAATACAGGATTCATTAGAGACAAGACTTTCTAGTACTTCTTCTCCAGTAGGCTCCTGGAATTCTGCCACAATCCGATAACACAATTCAGCACCCGGTGGCAAGTCAGTCTGATCCAAAAAGTTTTTTTGTTCAGCCTCAACTTTTCCAACCAACTCGTAACCTAAACCTTCAGGTATTCCGGTTTCACAATTATCCGGTGTAAAGTCTAAACTTCCCGTTCTCCTCCAGATTTGAATAGAATCCGCATTGTTGCAGGAGTAGGAGTCCCATTCCAATTGAATAGATTGATTGCTCGTTATTGTTGCCGTAAGGCCTTCTGGGGCAGGGGCTACCACTCTAATATTCCATGTTTCAAAGGCAGTAAGGGAGGGACCTCCTTCTTGTGGCATATCTGTGGCTTTAAACTGAACGGTATAAGGGCGCGCTTGTAAATGAAGGCAGGAGGTTTGCCACGTAAAATTTAAAAGAGCCGGTGTTGGTTGATAAATTGGAGGAGAGGGCGTAAAAGATGCTGGGTTAGTATTTAAATCAAAAATTCCACCATATGCCTCTAACATAACATCATCCCCATCTTCATCTGTACCTTCTATCTCTACTTCTAACAAATTACCTGCAACGATACAGGTGTCTTTTGGAATGCTCAATTCTGGAGGGTTATTATCTGTTTCTTCTACAAGGATTTGCATATCTCTGGTAACATAACCTAACTGATGCCATATTCCGTTAATTTTCCTCCACTCTTCCACAATAAAGGCCACATTGTATTCTCCTGCAATTCCAGGTGCATCCCAGATCAAATCCCCCGTTAAAGGATCCATAGTGTAGGTAGGAGGGCCAGTTCTTGTCTCATTTCCTCTGTCATAATCAATGTATAAACTGGGGTCATGGGGAAATTTAAACCCATCTACAATCAATTCCTCTTTTTGTTTGTTTTTTACTATTTGGTATGCCAAACTATCACCATCCGCATCAAAAGCTCCAGGGTTATGAATAAATTTTATTCCACTTGCGGCATCATCTATTGGGGGGATTAACAAAACTGGAGTTTGGTTCATACCTAGTAAGGGATCAATAAGGATCTTAGTTTCAATATAGAAGGCGGTATTTACCGAATTGGTCATTGTAAGAATTCCTTCATTTCGAAAATCCTCCTGGTAACTTACTGAATAAGTTCCTGGTGCTTGGAATGTATGGGTAATCGTGAAGGTGTTTTTGGCGATAGCCTCACCAATGAGTACAGAAGTAAAATCTTGTGGAGTAACTTCTATAGAGTTGCCATCTCCAAAATTTAAGACTCCTGCTGAACCAAACAGAACTGGAGGCGAGGCTCCTTCTGTATCTGTATAACCGACTAAAGTAAACTCGTATGTGAGTGTTTGAGTACTTATTCTTCGAGCTGTAATTTCACCTGCTCTAATATGGGTGGCTTGTAGGAGTTGGGGAAGAAATAAAGAAAAGGAAAATATAATAATTAATACCTTGAATTTTTTCATAAAAACGGAATAAATTTTATGCGTTGGCTGATCTTTTGATTTTGTTAGGGTATAAAAAAATCATCCATTATTATCTTTTATTGATGTTCGATTTGTGATTGTTGAAGCCTGGTTTTACCGGGCTATTAATATTTTTAGTGTAAAAATGTCAATTAAAAATATTGTTTACAATGTATTAAATATTGGTAAAAAATGCTATATCGTTGAATTAAATTAGGGATTATTAAAAGATTTAATTTGAAAAATTTTAGTTTGTAGCCAGTGAAGGGAAAGTTTTTTATTAAGTAAGGAGGTAAATACGAGTTTCTTTGTCAGTTTTCCAGTAATTACTAATAAAGAATGTGTAGCCAACCCTTAAATTCTTGTGTTTTTTTATTAGGGTCCAAAACATTAAATGTGACTGTTATTTGATAATAGTAAACTCCGGAAGCCAGTCTTTCACCCCCTTTGGTTTTGCCGTCCCATTTTATGAAAAGCTTGCTTTCGTCTCCAGATTCAATATTATGAACCTCTTTTCCCCAGCGATTAAAAATTTTTACCTTCACGGATTCTACAAAACGTGGACATTTACTAAGAGGGCTGTCAAAGGGTTGAAATACGTCATTTTTATTGTCCCCGTTTGGCGTAATGATATTGGGAACTTCAAAATACGGACAATGGTCTATACAAACCGCGGCTGAAAACTCCCCCTTATTACCAGAACTATCTAAGGCCCGAACTTTATAACAGCCTGCAAATGAAGTTAAGTTGGAATGGGTGAATACCGTATCTATTAGTGTGGCAATCAATTCAAAAGGTCCATTTTCTCCCGTTGGTGAAAAGTATAACTCGTATCCAATAAGATCATCTGTTTCGCAGTTAAAACCAGCTCCCTTATTCCAACTGATGGTATTGAAGAAGTCTTTGAAATCACAGGCTTTATCCTCAAAATAGCTCTTACAATCTTTGATTACGGGGTTAGAAACTTGTATTATGGTTGGAGGACAAGGGGGAATAGTATCATTTACTTTTCCGCAGATGATTTGAGAACGGTTGATTAACGGACGCATAACTTCAGGATGGCTATAGGCACCCCGGGTAGTGACAAAGTAACAATATATTTTGTCAGGGTCCATTTTTTCTCCATTTTGCCCTCTATCTGAATAAACAAATCCCTGTTGAGTAACCTTTACGCTATCGATCAGGACCAATTCATCAGGGTCGTCTGGATCTATTTCATTTCTGTAAATCAAATGCCAGGGAAAATCATCGGAGGAATTCGACCAAGGAACTTGGGCGGCCCAATTAAGAGTAATTGCATTGGTAGATGATATAGTTTCTACTCTTACACTGGAAGCCGTTGAGGAACTGTCCACAAAGATATTATTGGCATCGTAGAGATAAATTCTATAGTTGTAGATATAATTCGTTGTATTTAATCCTTTATCTAGGAACTTAGTGTCAGTAGTTTTATCAAGGATTTTTAGGTTATTGGTACCCCTAAAACCTTCAGCTCGTACCACTTCATAGGTATAAGGAGGAGGAAATTTCTCTTCGTCAATTTCAAAAGGAGGAACCCATTTAATTTCAATTTCTCCTTGGGTTTGGTCTGTGGTTTGTATGTCTACATGGGTGATTAATGGGGCGGTAACTGCAAGTCGGTTGCAAACTTCTTCCGACGCATAACTTTCTCCCTTTCCCGGGGCAGGAAAGGTAGCGACTATCCGGTAACAAAATTCAACCCCTACATCAAGACCAAAGCTGTTATTGTTATCGATAAATGAAGTAGTGGAGGCATCCACTTCTGCAATGAGTTCATACCCTGAGCCATCTGGAATTCCTGTTTGGCAATTTTCCGGATTGAATTCAAAACTGTCGACTCTTCGCCATATTTGAATCGTTTCAGCATGTTGGCATTCATATGTATCCCAATTTAGTTTAATTTGTTTCCCTGGAATTGTTTCTGCCGTTAAACCTTTTGGGGCAGGCCCAACAACTGTAATGTTCCAGGTTTCAAAAGCCGCTAGTTTAGGATCAAAAGAATGGGGCTGATCGATGGCTTTAAACCTGACTGTATATGGTCTTTCCCTTACGTGGGAACAATTGGTCTGCCAATTGAAAAAAAGCTGAGCAGGATCGGGCGATGTAGGTTGTGGATTTGGTGGATTGGGCAAGAAAGTGGCTGGTGATGAGGATTGCTCAAAAACCCCTCCATATGCCGAAATGGTGACAGGGTCATTTTCAGGGTCCGTTGCATAAATAACTTCATTAAGCAGGGTGCCGGCTTCGATACAAGTGTCTTTGGGTACTATCAATTCGGGGGGATCATTATCAGTACTTTCCACAATAATTTGCATGTCCCGTGTAACATAGCCCAAAATCTGCCAACGCCCATTGATTTTTCTATACTCTTCCACAATTAGGGCGGTATTGTATTCTCCTTGTAGACGTGGAGCATCCCAAATCAAATCCCCATTTAAAGGATCCAAAGTATAAGTTGGGGGTCCTGAATAGGTGGAGTTTGCTTGATTATAATTAATGCTAGGGTAATGAATAGGATTATTGGGTAAGGTGAAGTTATTTACAATAGTGTTTTTGGCCTGTTTGTTTTCTACCAAACGATAAGCCAGGCTATCTCCATCCACATCATAGGCCCCCGGATTATGGTAGAATATTTTTCCCGTTGCGGCTTTATCAACAGGTGGAATCAATAAAACCGGTGTATTGTTAAGGCCTACAAATGGATCTATTAGAATACCAGTTTCTACATAAAAAGGAGTATTTACAGAATTGTCCATTGTAAGTACTCCATCATTTCTATTCTTTTCTTCATAACTAATTACATAGAAGCCAGGGGCCTGAAAAGTGTGTTCGATGGAATAGGTATGCCTGGAAACCTCGTCTTCTATAATGGTGTTGGTGAACATATCATCCTGTAATTGTACTGGCCTAGATCCATCACCAAAATCAAGGATGCCATTTCCAAATCTTACGGTCGAGCCGGTGTCTTTATAGCCAATAATTGTAAATCGGTACCTGAGTGATTGGGCGGAAATTCTTTCGGCGATGATCTCACCGGCACGAATATGGGTGGCCTGGGCTTTAAATGAGCAGAAAAGCTCCAAAAGAATAAAAAATACAAAAATTAGTGGTTTATAGTTCAAACCAGCCATTGGCGATAATTCCTTCTCCTCTGTTGCAATCATATTGCTTATAAAACTCAAATCATTGCACATGGTTTGAGGAGAAGAAAAGAATTACCTTTTGGATTCAAAGCCCTGGTTAATAAAGCTAAGTGCTAATTGAGACTAGCGTTAATTCCCCAAAAAGTAGTTTTTTAGCAGGACTATTATTTTTTGTGTTTTTTAAAATCTGTTGGAATCCTTGATTGATGTCTTTGATAATTTCATTTATTTTGTCCAAATCTTTCTATATTCCCATAATACTCCCAATTTTCTCTCTATGGATATCAAAGAAATTTG
>NZ_SMMB01001221.1 GCF_009711365.1 Xanthovirga aplysinae
ATCCAATCGTAAAACTATAAACTCTTCAAAAATGAAAACGTTAAGAACTGTATTTATCTCATTCCTTGTAGGAGCTGCTGCCGGCACTGCTGCAGGGTTGTTATTTGCTCCTGAGAAAGGAGAACGAACAAGAAGAAGGTTAAGAAGAAGAGCAGAGGATCTAAGAGACAATATTGAGGAAACCTTAGAAACTCAAACAGCCAAAGTGCAGGATTTTAAAGAATCTGCTCTATCTAAGGCTGGAAAGATGGGGAAGCGATTAACAAATAATTTGAACATCGTTAAAAAACAAAAAGCTTAAGAGGTGTCTGATTTTTTTGTTTTACAGGAAAATGAACTTTTGAAAGGCAAGGAACTATTGCACTCTTAAAAGTTCTTCTCAGCAAAAGAAAAAATTCAGAAATGCTTTAAAAGGGAGCTAATTTGTGTTGGAGCCGGAGAATTATTCCCCGGCTTTAATTTTTTGATAAAAATTAAGGGAATTAAAAATATCTTGTTTTGTAATAGAGACATCATAAACGGCTTTACCTATTTCCTCGAGTAAAACGCAGTTAATGGTTCCCCCAATGTTTTTTTTATCCTGCAATGCCAATGAGGCAATTGAGTTGTAATCTTTGGCGCTTAATTCATAAGTGGCAAATATCTTAAAGATATATTTGGTTATTTCTTTAACGGCTTCTTCCTTTAAATTTAATTTTTCCTTTGAAAGGTAAGCTTCTGCAATCATTCCAATGGCTATGGCTTCCCCATGTAATAGTCGGTTTTCTCCTTGGTCGAGATAAAAGCTTTCTATAGCGTGGCCAATGGTATGTCCAAAATTAAGGACCTTTCTAAAGCCTTTTTCAGTTGGATCTTCTGTTACAATTTTATGTTTAATACCTACGGAATGTCTGACAATTTCGGTCCAGTTGAATTCTTCTAAAGATTTATGCTTGATGTAATTAAATTGGGTAGCATCGGCTATAAGATTATGTTTGATTACTTCGGAAAAGCCGGAACGAATTTCTCTTTGCGGCAATGTTTTGAGAAATATTGTGTTAATAATCACCTGGTCTGGCACATGAAAAACACCAATGTGGTTTTTAAATCCATGAAAATCAACACCTAATTTTCCGCCAATGCTGGCATCCACTTGTGATAAAAGAGTAGTTGGTATATTGATAAAAGAAATGCCTCTTTTGTAAGTAGCAGCGCAAAAACCTCCCATGTCACCTATCACTCCTCCCCCCAGGTTAATCAGTAAGGCATGTCTGTCAAATTGCTCGTTGGTCATCCATTCCCAAATTAGCTGACAGGTCCCAAGGTGTTTATTTTCTTCTCCACTTTTGATCTCAAAAACAGTATGAGTAGGTAATGCTGTCTGAATTAAAGGATAACATGAAGCATGAGTATTTTCATCTACCAGAACCCCAACTTTTGAAAAAGTTTTTCCCTGGAAGAAATTTTTTAAGTCAGAAGACAGGTCATCTGATATGGTAATGTAGTCTGGTAACATAAAAATAATTTAATTTCTTCAGAAAAGAATTGATTTAATCGGCCTAGAAGATTCCCATGAGTTTTTATCTTTATTGGATGAAGAGCTGCTTCATGGGAGTTCTTCAGTTTATATTTATCGAATTGAAAAGTAAAATTTGAACACCTGATTATTTTTATTAAAAGATCGAAAACACGATATGAACCGAAATTGAGTATACGTCAAATTTAATCCTCAAAAAAAATAGGTGGTTGTTTTTATTTATTGATAGCTCTATTTTTTTATTAAATACTTAAAAATTAAGCAATCAACTGATAAGTAATAATCAACAACAAAGCTCAAATATAGCTCATGTAATTTATTATTTTTTATCTTTGCGGCAGTTATTAAGATTATTAGATATATGCGATGAAGAGAAGGGTTTCTTTTGATGATATTTCGGTGGCATTTTCTTCCAAGTCGGACAAGGCTTTGATGAAAACTTATTTAATTTTTGCCGGAATGAATAACCACACACTCATGAAAATGGGTACTTCTTCCATTAAAGGGGCTTTTAAGGTGGGATTGCCCATTAGTTCATTAATTAAAAATACTATTTTTGAACAATTTTGCGGTGGAGAAACGATTGAGGAATGTGAGCCTACTATTAAGCTATTAGGTAAATTTAATGTAGGGACTATTCTGGATTATTCCATAGAAGGGGAAAAGACAGAGGCTGGTTTTCAAAATACTACTCAGGAGACTATTCGGACAATTGAAAAAGCACATCGCTCCCCTCATGTTCCATTTTCAGTTTTTAAAGTTACTGGCTTATCGGAATTCGCTTTGTTGGAAAAAGTGCAAGCTGGAGAGGAGCTCAATGAAAGTGAAAAAGAAGCTTTTCAGAGGGCGATCGATAGAATTGACCGTATATGTGAAAAAGCACACGAGTTGAATGTTCCAATCTTTATTGATGCAGAGGAGTCGTGGATCCAGGATGCAGTTGATCGCATTGTTTATGCCATGATGGCAAAATACAACAAAGAAAAGCCTATTGTATACAATACATATCAAATGTATCGACATGATATGTTGGGTCGTTTGAAGGAAGCTTTTAGCCAGGCAAATAAAAGTGGGTATAAAATCGGTGCAAAATTAGTTCGTGGGGCTTATATGGAGAAAGAAAGCCTTAGAGCAGCGCAAATGGGCTATACTAACCCAATTCAGCCTGATAAAGAATCTTCGGATAGGGATTATAATCTTGCACTGGAATTTTGTGTAGAAAATATTGATCGTATTTCCCTTTGTAGCGGTTCTCATAATGAATATAGCAATTATCTGCTAGTGGATTTGATGGAAAAACAAAACCTCAAACCCAATGACGAAAGGGTTTATTTTGCTCAGCTTTTTGGTATGAGTGATAACATCTCTTTTAATTTGGCCAAGGCTGGTTATAATGTGGCTAAATATGTGCCTTATGGTCCTGTAAAGTCAGTGATGCCTTATTTATTTAGAAGGGCCGAGGAAAATTCATCCATAGCGGGGCAGTCCAGTCGGGAATACCTGATGGTGAAGGATGAGTTGCAAAGAAGAAAGGCCGTAAAAAAACACTAAAAGAAAATATTCAAAGTTTAATAATTGGGTGTTTTCAAGAAAAATTTGATGCTTAAAAGAATAAGTTTAAGTAAGTTCTAAAAAGGTATTTTGTTCAGTTGTTGCTGACAATATGATACAAATCAGGTAATATATTTCCTGATTCATTGAATTGATACTAATCTTTAATTTTGCGATCTGAAATAGATTGACCTATTATGTTTTTGAGTGAACAAGAAATAATAAGAAGACAGGCCAGAGAGGAGCTGATGAAATTGGGTATTGAGCCTTATCCTTCAGCCCTTTTTGAAGTAAACACCACAACTGAGGAGATCAAAAGAGACTTTGACGAGGCTAAAGGCAATTTTAAGGATGTAGTTATTGCTGGTAGGATCATGAGTCGTAGAATAATGGGCTCAGCCTCATTTGCTGAAATTCAGGATGCCAGTGGTCGTTTACAGGTTTATTTAAGAAGGGATGATATTTGCCCTGGGGAGGACAAAAGTCTTTATAATACGGTTTTTAAAAAACTATTGGATATAGGGGATTTTATTGGAGTGAAAGGGTACGTATTTAAAACCCAAACAGGGGAGATTTCTCTCTATGTCACTTCTTTGACCGTATTAACCAAATCTTTAAAGCCTTTACCAATTGTAAAGGAAGCCGTTGACGAAAGGGGGGAAAAGAAAACTTATGATGCCTTCACTGACCCAGAACAACGTTATAGGCAAAGATATGTGGATTTAATAGTTAATCCACAAGTGAAAGATACCTTTATTAAACGTACACAACTGACCAATTCTATGCGTCAGTATCTAAATAATAAAGGATATTTGGAGGTAGAGACGCCTATTTTGCAGCCACTGTATGGTGGAGCTGCCGCTCGTCCTTTTAAAACGTATCACAATACCCTGGATATGACGCTATATTTGCGTATAGCTAATGAGCTTTATTTGAAGCGTTTGATCGTTGGCGGTTTTGATGGCGTTTATGAATTTTCGAAAGACTTCCGAAATGAAGGAATGTCTCGATTCCATAATCCTGAATTTACCCAAATCGAGCTTTATGTGGCTTATAAGGATTACAAGTGGATGATGGAATTGGTGGAGGAAATGTTGGAGAAAGTAGCTTTGGACTTGCATGGAACTACAAAAGTGCAGGTTGGTGAAAATGTTATCGACTTTAAACGTCCATGGAAACGTTTTACCATGTTTGAAGCCATTGAACATTTTACGGGAATTGATATTTCTCAAATGGATGAAGTCCAACTTCGTGGAACGGCTGAACAGTTGGAAATTCCTGTTGATGATACCATGGGTAAAGGAAAACTTATTGATGAGATTTTTGGGGAGAAATGTGAGCCAAATCTTATTCAACCAACCTTTATTACGGATTATCCGGTAGAAATGTCTCCTTTGGCTAAGCGTCATAGAGATAAACCTGAACTGGTGGAGCGATTTGAGGCGATTTGTAATGGAAAGGAAATTTGTAATGCCTTTTCTGAGTTGAACGATCCGATTGATCAAAGGAAAAGATTCGAAGAGCAATTGGAATTAGGAAAAAGAGGAGATGACGAGGCCATGGTCTTAGACGAAGATTTCCTTCGTGCTCTGGAATATGGAATGCCACCTACAGCAGGGTTAGGTATTGGAATTGATCGTCTGTCGATGATTATGACTAATTCTTCATCTATTCAGGATGTGCTGTTCTTCCCGCAAATGAAGCCTGAAAAGAAAGTGGTTTATGCTTCTAATCAAGATTATGTAGATGCAGGAGTTCGTGAAGAATTGATTCCCGTATTACATAAATTGGGAGTACTGACTATTGAGGAACTTCGACAAAGAGAGCCTAACAAGCTGTTTAATGATGTTTGCGGCATGAGAAAGAAGTTGAAGCTAAAAGAGGTTAAGAACCCTACTTTGGATGAAGTTAGCTCCTGGGTGGAGGGACAGCCAGCGGAGTAAAGGTGATTAGGAATTAGTAATTTAGAATAACAAAAGTAAAAAGTTTAAAAGGGTTACTACTTTTGTAAACATATTTTAATATGAATAAGAAAAGACTTTCTTTGTAGGGAAGTCTTTTTTATTTTTTGTCGAACCTTAATTTTGAAAGGGTATCGAATTTTTGGATTGGCTCGATAAAAGTAGTTAGTACCAAAAATCTCTAAGGTGGCTAAAGAAGATACAATGGCCTCTTCTCTTATGCGTTCAAATTAATTGTCCCAAAAGGTTCTTCTCCGGCTTAGTTTCAAATCTTGTAATATGGATGCCTTTACAGCTATATATAAGCTGAAGGACTGATATTGTCCTAAAGGAGTCCAGTCAAACTGCAAATCCCAACAGTGTAAATCACGTGAAATATTTAAACGGGTAGTATTTTCAACCAATGCTTTCTTTTCAAAATCATAGCCAGAGCTAAACCCAATTTTCCACTTTTCTGTGATACTTACATCTCCAGAGAAAGTCAGGGATTGCGTAATGTCAGACTTTTTAAAACCGTCTTTTCTATAATTTAAGTTATAGTTAACCCTTAAGTTCCAGGGGACACTCCAATCGATATACCGATCCGGATTAGCTCGGATCTCATCTAACTGATCTTCCGTTGCATTAGTCTCTGGATTACTATTCGGATTGAAAATATCATTAATGGACTTTGGGTTTAAGCTAGTGCCCAAACTCAGGTTTATGCTTTGGAGGTTTCCTAGGCCCTGACCGAAATTCCAGGCATATTCATTAATTTGACGCTGTGCAATTTGTTCCAAGCCATTGCTATCGGTGTAGGTACTATCCAAAACAAATGCATAGGGGTCTAAGGTAGCATTTATACTTACATCAAGCTTATTATTAAACAATCTTGTACGGGCAGAAAGAGAAATATTATTAAGGTTTAAGGAATCCCTAAGAAAATCATAACCACTACTTATTGAAAAGTTATCCAATAGGTTTACATTTTTGGTTCCTACCCCTGTGGTGTCATTCTTGTCTTCTACCTTCATTTCCAGGGTATTTGAAATAGAGAAATTCATCGTACTTCTCTCCATTCCAGTCGTCCCACCGTACAAAAACCCTTCGTATTTGGAAAGTCTTCGCGTATCCCCGTCTTCATTTATTTGTACATCCTGAAAGATGTCCTGTCCAGTTTCTGGTGTATAACTATAACTTACACTTGGAACCATAGTATGTCGTATGGCTTTTACCTTTCCCTTTTTAAAGTAATAGGTTCCATACATACGAGTGTTAAGGCTGGCACCGGCATCCCATGATCCAGTTCTGGAGAGACTTCTGACCGTGTCAATTCTTACTCCATTTGCTTGTTCGTCCCATTCATATTCTAAATGTTTGTCATACCAGGTTTCGTTGTAGTTAATGTTTGGTGTTATGGTAAAGTGTTTTAATACATTCATTGACATTTGCACGGGAATCCTATGTTGCATGCCGTATTGCGCCCTGTTCAAAATGGTTCCCATGTGATCGAGATCAAAGGGGACTCTTTCACTGTCTTCTGGACTGGCATTGATAACATTTATGTCATCAAATGTATTGTTTCGGGCCTGATTGGTGATTTCATTTTTGGCAGTTAAGCCGTAACTCACATTAATCTTTTCATACCACTTGTTTCCACTACTATTTTGAGATCGGAATGGATAAACGGTACTCATATTAAAACTAAGTTCAGGTAAAGTTAAGTTTACAGTACTATCCCGAACATTTTGGTTGTGTCGACCACTGATAGCTAAATTAAAAGGTGTCCCCTGAAAAGTTTTGGAATACTGGACATTGGAGCTAAATGTAGAGTTGATTCGATCGCTTATCGATTGAGCATTAACCTCGTTATAAGAAGAAGAACCAAAATTTACATTAGCAGAAAACCGACTGTTTCCTCTTGATTCCGGTTGGTGACTCCACGTTACCCAAAAGGTTTGACTGTAGGAATCATCTAAAATAGATTCCTCTCTCGGAACTAATTTACTGTAGCTGATATTAAAGTTTCCGTTATACTTATATCGTTTTTTATAGCTGGAAGATAACTTTAATTCATTACTTCCCTGGGAGTAAATTGAGCCTAAAAGGGTAAGGTTAATGTAATCATTAATGTGGAAATAATATCCTCCATCTTTTAAAAAGAAACCTCTTCTGGTTTCCTCTCCATAGCTAGGGACAACTATTCCAGATGCATTGGATTGGGGAGCAGGGAACATTCCAAATCCAAAGCCTATGGGAGTAGGAACATTATTAAAATGGAGGTTAAATGGACCTGTTACAATATTACCATTATCCAGCCTTTTAATTTTTTTTGCTGCAATGTGAAAGTGGGGCTCTTTTAAATTACAAGTGGTATATATGGCGTTATGAATGAAGGCATCCCCTTGATCATTTTTAACGATATCTTTGCCCTGGATGTAACCTTCGCCATCCTGGGTTACTACTCCTCTAATAACAGCTTTGTCCGTCTCAAAATTGTAACTCATACTGTCGGCTTCATAAGTTTGACCCGATTGAGTGAAAACAGGAAATCCAATTTTGGTGCCAAGGGAGTCTACTCTTCCATTTGCCTCCACCGTGTTGTCTTTCATATTGATTTTAATGAAGTCCGCCTCTAGTTTTATATCCCCATAATTAACTTTGGCATTTCCCCAGAGATAAACTAACTGGTTCACCATATCAAAGGTGGTAGAGTCGGCAGCTGTATAATCAATACTGGATTCTATATCTTTGGAACCTTCCGAGTATACCTGAACTGTGTCTTCCTGAGATTCTACTGTTAATGTATCAGAAAGGACGTTTTCTTGAGAAAGAGAGTCAGTAGCCAATTTATCAGCCAGATTAGTTGACTTCTCTTGGGTGATTTCAAAAGTATTAGGAATTGAATGGACAGGCTCCACAGCTCCTTTCAATAAGAGAGAGTCCGGTAGTGCATGCAAATTCTTTTGTTTAGGCCGGGAGTTTAAATCCTGAGCTTCTAGATCAGCTAAAAAAAAGAGTGTAAGAAGGAGTAAAAATGCCTGTTTCAAATTGTGCTCTAGTTGTTTCAGATTTACGGAAAAATTTTCAAATTTGCGTAAAGTTATATTATAAAGTCAAATTGGCCGAAATATTGTGCGGAATATTCAATTAATTTTCTTCCTTTCATTAATTTTTGTTTTGACAGCAAATCATCCCGCTATAAGTCAATCAAAGTTGCGTACGGTGGTTATAGATGCAGGTCATGGGGGATTTGATCCCGGGAATTTGGGAAGTTTTTCCAAGGAGAAAGATGTGGCATTGAAAATTGCTTTAAAAGTTGGGGAGTATATTAACAAATACATTAAAGGTGTTAAAGTAATTTATACACGCAAAGATGATCGTTTTATTGATCTAAAAGAACGTGCTGAAATTGCTAACAAAAATAATGCCGATTTATTTATTTCCATTCATTGTAATTCTGTCGAAGGTCCAGCAGCCAAAAGGGCTTATGGAACAGAAACTTGGGTGATGGGATTGCATGCTCAAAATAGAAACTTTCCTGAGGTGGCAAAAAAAGAAAATGCCGCCATTTTATTGGAAGATAATTATAAGGACAATTATGAAGGTTTTGATCCGGAATCTCCCGAATCTCATATAATATTTTCTTTATTTCAGAATGCCTATAGGGAAAATAGCACTTTATTTGCAAAAAAGATTGAAGATCAGTTTAAATTCAGGGTAGGAAGGAAAAGTCGTGGTGTAAAGGAAGCTGGTTTTGTAGTGCTTTGGAAAGCTGGGATGCCCAGTGTGTTAATTGAAACAGGATTTCTAACCTATCCGCCAGAAGAACGTTATTTGAATAGTGAAGAAGGACAAGTCTATATTGCCTCCGGTATATTTAGAGCCTTTCGGGATTATAAAAATGAAATCGAAGCGTTGAATTAATTTTTTATTTAGGTGAAACTATCAAAGGAATTTAAAGTCGGGATCTTGGCTATTGTAGCCTGTACCATTTTGTATTTAGGGGTTAATTTTTTAAGAGGAATTGATTTTTTTTCTTCCACTAACCGTTATTATGTGTATTATAAAAATATAGATGGATTAACGGTCTCCAATCCTGTATTAGTGAACGGTTATACTGTGGGAAGAGTAAATAAGATTATGATTGACCAGGAACATGAAAACCGTTTATTGGTGGAGTTCGATATTGATAAAGAACTGGTTCTAGGAAAGAATTCAAAGGCTCTGTTAATTAGTAGTGATTTATTAGGTAGTAAAGCTATTGATCTGAAAATTGGAAAAGTCACAACGCCCTTGGCAAGTGGTGATACGATAAGGGGCGAAATTACGGTTCCCCTTACAGAAATGATAGAAAAGAAAGTACTGCCAATTACTGACAAACTTTATAATATATCTTCCCAAATGGAGGAGTTTATGGATGAAGAAGGTGATTTAAGGCAGATGATGAAAAAATTAAACAGTGCCTCAAATGATTTTAAGGGTATTTTGTCTGATAATAGAGATAATTTAAAGGTAACCACCGATAAATTAGCAGAAATTTCAACTTCTTTGGCTGATCCGGAGAATGGCCTGGAACCTTTGGTGAGTAAAATGAACCATGTGGCAGATTCCGTTAAAGAAATGAGGCTTGCCCAGATATCTGCTAACCTTGATAAGGTTTTAACTAATCTTAATGTAACCCTTGAAGGGCTTAATGAAGGTAAAGGAACTCTTGGACAGCTCACCCAGAATGATTCCTTATACAATAGTATGAATCTGGCTACTGCAGAGTTAGCATTATTATTGGAAGATTTGAGAGAAAACCCAAGAAGGTATGTCCACTTTTCCCTGTTTGGAAGAAAAGAAAAAGAGGAACCAGTGTCCGCAAACAAGGAGGATTAGCCATTTTAATTAAATATCTTTTTTTAGGAAGTTCGCTTCACATTATTTCCTTAAAAAGATTAAGGTCGGGATATATTTATTATATTTAAAGTCGGTATGTAGGGCTCACCTAAGCTTCTCATACCGACTTTTTTTGTTTTTTGTATTTGATTGAAATTACTTTTTTCTTTTCTTATGGATTTAGAGTTTAATAAAAATGAGGATTCTTTAAAACAATTATGCTTTGAATTGAAGGCAAAGCTCAATAAAACACATTTAGGGGGAGGAGAAAAGAAAATTGCCGCCCAACATAAAAAAGGAAAACTTACAGCAAGGGAAAGAATTCAATTTTTGATTGATGAAGGCTCTGAATTTCTGGAGGTTGGGGCATTGGCAGGGGAAGGAATGTATGAAAAAGAAGGAGGTTGTCCTTCTGCAGGAGTGGTTACCGGGATCGGCTATATTAATAATCGACAATGTGTGATTGTGGCTAACGATGCTACAGTGAAAGCAGGGGCGTGGTTTCCAATTACAGCAAAAAAGAACCTGCGGGCACAGGAAATCGCTATGGAAAATCGGCTACCTATTGTTTATTTGGTAGACAGCGCCGGTGTTTATTTACCAATGCAGGATGAAATTTTTCCTGATAAAGAGCATTTTGGTCGGCAATTTAGAAATAATGCAAAGATGTCGTCAATGGGAATTGTGCAGATTGCTGCTATAATGGGGAGTTGCGTTGCTGGAGGTGCCTATTTGCCTATTATGTCTGACGAAGCTTTAATTGTGGATAAAACGGGCTCTATTTTTCTAGCAGGTTCTTATTTGGTTAAAGCGGCCATTGGTGAAAAAGTAGATAATGAGACCTTGGGGGGAGCATCTACGCATTGTGAAATTTCTGGGGTTACAGATAATAAATATGATTCTGATGAGGACTGTTTAAATGCTATTCGGTCGATATTTGATAAAATGGGGGACTTTGATAAGGCGGGTTTTGATAGAATCCCTACCGTTGCTCCCAAAAAAAAGGAAGAAGATTTATATGGTATTCTCCCTCGCGATCGGGTAAAACCTTATGATATGTTGGAGATCATTCATCGTTTGGTTGATGCTTCTGATTTTGAGGAATATAAACCTCTTTATGGGAAAAGCTTAATTTGTGGGACGGCTCGTATTGATGGTTGGGCAGTAGGGATAGTCGCTAACCAAAGAACGATTGTCAAATCAAAAAAAGGAGAAATGCAGATGGGAGGGGTGATTTATTCGGATTCTGCCGATAAAGCTGCCCGTTTTATTATGAATTGTAATCAACGTAAAATTCCACTGGTTTTTCTTCATGATGTAAGTGGCTTTATGGTTGGAAGTAGGGCAGAACATGGCGGAATTATTAAGGATGGAGCTAAAATGGTAAATGCTATGGCTAACTCGGTGGTGCCTAAGTTTACCATTATTATTGGAAACTCTTATGGGGCAGGAAATTATGCTATGTGTGGTAAAGCTTATGATCCCCGACTAATTTTTGCTTGGCCTACAGCTCAATTAGCTGTTATGAGTGGGGGCTCGGCTGCGAAAACCTTACTTCAAATTAAAATTGCAGGTTTGAAATCTGAAGGAAAAGAATTAAGTCCTGAAGGGGAAGAAAAACTTTTGAAGGAAATTACGGACCGTTATAATGAACAATTAAGTCCCTACTATGCAGCCGCAAGGTTATGGGTAGATGGGATTATTGATCCACTAGAGACCAGACAAATCCTTTCTAAGGGAATAGAAGCCGCGAACCATGCTCCAATTACAGAACGTTTTAATGTCGGGGTGATCCAGACCTGAAAACGGTAATTTTTATGACTGAAAGGGAGATTAAAGCACTTGTATCATTATTGGATGATCCAGATGTTGAAGTGTTACAGCATGTAGAAAGTAAAATCCTTTCATTGGGTGAAGTAGTTATTCCCTTTTTAGAAAATAAATGGGAAGAGAGCCTTGATCCCGACTTACAACGTAAGATTGAGGAAATGCTTCATCAGCTTCAATTTGAGAATTTGAAAATAAAATTGATCAATTGGAAAAAAGATGGAGGCAGGAATCTACTTGAAGGGATGTGGTTAGTGGCTTTATTTCAATATCCGGACCTTAAGTTAGAATTTCTTAAAGCAGAAATTAACCAGATTTATTTTGAGTCGTGGTTGGCTTTTCGTTCTGAGCTCCACCCTTTTGATCAAATAAAGGTGCTTAATAGTATTTTTTTTGGAAACTTTCGCTTTAAAGCTAATACGAGGAATTTCCATGCCCCTGCAAATTCTATGATCAATATGGTATTGGAGAGCAGACGTGGAAATCCTATTTCTTTGGCTGTAATTTATATGTTAATTGCGAGGAAATTGGAGATGCCCATATATGGGATTAACCTTCCCAATATTTTTGTTTTAACTTATAAAACCAAAGAATTCCAGTTTTATATTAATCCTTTCAACAGGGGGCTAATCTTTACACGTGAGGACATTGATAATTATTTAAAACAAATAAGTGTAAATCCTTCCCCTACATTTTACGAACCTTGCAGCCATCTTCAAATTGTAAAA
>NZ_SMMB01001010.1 GCF_009711365.1 Xanthovirga aplysinae
AGAGGTTTTATTGTAATTAAAAAAGCCTTTTTGGAGATGTTCATAGTCTGATATTGGCTATTCAAAAATGTGTTGATAATGAAATCGAGTTAGTTAATCCCTTGAGTGCAGCTAATCTTAAGTATGATTTTGGCCAATTTATTTTTGTCCTAAATAAGATTGATATAGAATAGCATCATCCAAGTTCAGATACAATTTCTATTGAAATTTTCACCGATAGTGAAAAGGTTTTACATTATAAAGCCAGGTCTAATAGAAAAGAAATGATCTTAGGTATAAAGTCGTTAAGTGATAAAAATGACAAAAGAGAAAAAAATAAACAAAATGTCAGGGTTTCCTATTTCAATAATCTTTTAAGAGTTGTTCAGAAACTGGATAAAGTAGGTTTATTGTAAGATGACCTTTAAGAATAAAGTTAGGTAATCGACTGTCCTTAATTTCCTTCATTACAAAATCTTTTGCCTCCAAACCATATAGTTAGGAAATTTCGGGGCAATCTATACCCTCAACTCGGATTTTGTGTTTTTAACGGGTTCAGTTAAAATATAAAATGGATCACCGTTCGATATATCTTTAAAAGTACCGTTTAAGATTATTACCGGTCCTTAAAAAGTGAAAAGGAAAATAATAATTATAGGTTGATTCATTATATTAATATTGGAAAAACACTTCCACTTTACCCGAGAATCATCAAAAAACTGGAAGTAAACCAAAAGAGGAAATAGGAAAACGGCCTTTATGATCAAAAGAAATGGAAATAAAATACTCCCACCTAGCAAGAAAGTGGAAGTAATACCCCTTAACTACCGGCACATAGGCTATTCCTTTAGGGTTTTAAAAGGATTTCTAACGGCTCGGCTACCTGCTGTGCTTTCTTAGTGTTGGTTTGTTGTGTTGGTTTGTTGTGTTGGTTTGTTGTGTTGGGAAAGCATTGCAGCTAGCCATTGTAGTATTTTGTTCTATTTATTTGAGTTTTCTACATCTAACAACATTTTATCTAATTCTTCTCTATTAAGCCATTTCCCTTTGATCATAACACCCAAAATGGTTTTGGTATGTCTAATATCCTCCAATGGGTTTTTATCTAATAAAACCATATCAGCTAACTTTCCTTCTGAAATGGTTCCGCTTTGAGCAATGGTATTCAGGTATCGTGCCGGGTTTACAGTAGCTGTTTTTAGAGTTTCGTAGGTAGAAAGCCCAGCACTGTGTATTAGTTCTAATTCGTGGTGAAGAGAAAACCCCGGAAGAAAAAGACCATAAGTATCACTTCCTGCCATTAGTGGTATTCCCTGATTGTGAAGTATTAGGGTGAATTCTTTTAGCCAATTCAATTCTTTTCCGAGTCGGGTTAAGGATTCATTTGTGGTAAACCAAGATTTTGATCTAAAATTAATTTTGTCCGATGTCCAATAATCTAAATATAGTTTCGGGAGATACTTTAGATTTTCATCCTTATTTAGTATTGCGGACTTCTTCGGATCAGCATAACGGCTTATCATTTCAAAAGTTCCCAAAGTAGGAGATACATAAATACCACTCGTTTTAATTTCTTTTGCAGCCTGTTTCAGGTATGTCCTAGAGTTCCTTTGTTTCTCACTAAAGATATTCATGAATTCTTCTAAGTGAGCAATAGATTTCATCCTAAGCGAATACTCTAATGGTAGTTCTCGTTGACCATGCCCCACAACCTCGATTTTTTCCTTTTGTGCGAGCTCCAATAATTTTAAATAGATGTTTTTAGGTAAGTTATCTGCAATTTTCAAGTAGTCAAACCCTTTTTCTTTGTGATAAGCAATTACCTTATTTACCGATGCAATATTGTTTAATTGATTTCTGGTCAGATAAGGACCTGTGGTGTAGTAATGTGGCGCTAAAAAAGTGTTCTTTTGTGCTTGTTCTCTTATTTTTATATGGTCTTGCCCTTGGTATTCAGCCATGTTTCGAGCCGAAGTAATTCCGTTGGCTATTAAAAGTTTAAATTCATTTTCAATGTCGTTCTGTAAATGATAATGGGTTTCTACCAATCCAGGAATTAAATATTTGCCCGATGCTGGTATTTTAAGGTCGATCTTATTTGTTTCTTTCTCCGAAGCTGATTCAATTTTTATAATTTTATCGTTTGCTATAATTACCCTTTGATTAGGAATAATAGTCTCAGAATTCATCGGGATTACATTTACATTTTCGAATGAAATTACCTTTGTCTGAGAGCAACAGGGAGAGAGTGAGATAAAAAAGATTATTAATAAATAATAGTGTTTACGTAAGTCCATAATTTTCTCTTTTTTAGTAAAAAACTTATGGGGCAAACTTAGGTCGGAGGAACTTTTTTGTGGTTCTGAATTATGAACTTATGAGAAAATAGAACTTATTGTTCCTTAAACTCTCTGGGAGTCAGCCCAGTTTCTTTTTTGAAGTTTGTGTAAAAAGATGTCTTCGAATTGAACCCGCATTCTAATCCAATCGAAAGTAAACTGTATTTATCAAAGGAAGGGTCCTTTATCATCTTTTTTATGTCCTTTACTCGATATGAATTGATGTAGTCTGAAAAACTAAGAGATGCATTCTTCTTAATAACTTGAGAAAGATATCCGCTACTTATCCCTAGTTCTTCGGCCACCTTATCTCTACTTAAATTTGGGTTGTGATGTATCTTTTCTTTTTCAAGTAAAACTATTAATTTTTGAAAATGAGGATTTTCATTTATTACTGGGATTTGTGATTTTTCTACTGAGGTTTTTAGGATAGTTCGAATTTCAAATTGATCGTTTGATAATTTGAATTGATATAGTCCTTTGTAGATTAACCAATAAATAAGAATAGAACTTAATGCCCATAAATAAGTTAAAGGCAATTTTTCGGAGTAGATAAAACGGTAGGTTTCTAATAGGATACCGTATAGTAGGATGATTGAAAAGAAAGCCCAAAGATATTTGAGCCATTTTTCGCTTAGGTTGTGGTTTTTAAGAAGGGTGTATTTATAGGAAAAGAGTATAAGACTAAAAGGAAAAATTATAGATAAAAAACTGACGGTCTTATAAAAAAGCACTACGGCATCCTCACTTAAAACAGGCGTGTTGGTGATATGAAATTTTGTGCTTAATGACACAAAAATATTAAGTAGACTAAGGGCTAAAAAAGGAAGGAGAAGAGTTCGTAGCTTTTTTGCTTTTATGGGGGGTACATCGGATGTTTTATAAAAGAACATAAAATAAGTTACCGGGTACAAAAATTGCCATAGAAAGAGGTCCAATACGTTTACAAGGATAGGGTTCATTCCAATGTCCCAGAACCAATTATTTAAACCCACAATAGCCATTATTAATAAGGTAAACCCTAAATAATTATTGGTAGATTTTTTAAAGAATTTAGACAATAAAAGGACCAAGCCTAAAACGAAAGAATGAAGGATGGCAATAAGTGCAAAAAGTTCCAAAAATAAGATTTTCATTAGCTAATGTATTCTCTAAAGATTGTAGGATTTTGGATGCGGCTCCAGTAATGAGTTGCAACACCCAAATAAAATGAGTATGCTTCCCAGAAGCTATAAACAAGGAAACTTTCTACTCCCACCGTCAGATCAAAGAGCTCAATTCGCATATTCATTTTAGTATTTGTTGTGATTCGTTTATTCTCGAAACAGTTCCGAATTAACCAGTTGGCGAGAAATTAATGGAAGTTCATTCCAACTACCCTGTTCATCTGCAGTGCCAAAGAAAGCAATGACTAAATCCAAGGAAGTCGAAATGTACAGTCCTTGTCCATTATTACCTAATTTCATAAAATCGCCGTTACTGTAAATTTCATCCCATTGATAGCTGTTATTCTTTATTTCTTCAGAAAACAATGACTTGGTGGCGAGGCTTTTGTTGTACCCTGCTTGGATATTTTCCAGATATGTGTCGGAGATAAGCTTTTCATTTTCTCTACCAGAGGGGACAAAAAGTAGCCCAAATCTTGCCAGGTCTCGTAGGGTTGAGTTCATGCCTCCAGCAGAAAAGCAATCTCCGTTCGAGGTTGTAATCAGGCTCCCTTCAAATCGAGGACCAGCCTTTTGCCAGATTTCTTTTTCAATAAATTTGGAAAAACTTTCTTCTGTGACTTCTTCTACCAACCATGCCAGTATTTCGGTATTTACAGATGAATATTGAAATTCTCGGCCAGATGGTTTGATACTTTTTATTGATTTCAAGAATTCAATAGGTGTTTTGCTTTTTGCTTTAAGATTTGCAAAGCCGAAATTGTCGTAGAAGAGCAAAAAATTTGATTTTTCGTCTTCTGAAAACGTTTCAACTACATCCATACCTGAAGCCATATCTAAAATATCTCTTACTGATACTTTTTCCCATTCCGTGTTCTCAAATTCTCTTAAATAATTACTGATTGGTTCGGAGGTATTGACCTTATCCTGATCCTCTAAAATAGCAATTGCCGTACCTACTAGTGTCTTGCTAACAGAGAACCAGATATGTTTATCATTCCAGAGCATTCTAGGATATTCTTCTAGTACAATTGCACCTCTATGTAATATTATCAAACCATCCACAGGACTCTTTGAGATGTACTGCTTCAATGTCATCGAGCCGAGTTCTGAATCAACCTGAAAAGATTTAATATTTTCATTGATTTTAATAGGAAGTTCTTTGAAAATGGCGTCTGGGTTCAGTGTGGTATTGAAGAAGAATTCAGACATATTAAGAAAAATATATCTAGAAAAATCACCTCCGCCTCCGGTTAACCATTGGTTGAAGTCATATTCAAACTTTTGATGGAATTCCCTTTTTTGCTCAAGTGAAAAACCTTCGTAATCCTTGAACTTATCAAAATAGTCAGGGGTAATCTCCTTTTCACTCTCTGTTCTAGTCGAACAACCAAGTACCAGTAAAATTAGCGTTAGAATTTTGAACTTATTCATTCAGAAGCATTCAATGAATCACAACGGTAAGTATAAAAATAGTAGTTGGGGCTAAGTGTTTGCTTTGCGCGTCTATTAATTTTATACATTGTTGTGCTTAGTTTTTATTGCTTTGATATCACTACTTTTTTTCCAATCAACTGGTCTGTTTCCAAGCAATCCACAAGATATTTGGCTGCACTTTGTCTGCTAATGGTCAGATGTGGTCTGGAATTATTGTCAAATGTTTCTTTGATGTTTTCCTTCCTCCTTGAATTGGTAAGTCCAACTGGTCGAACGATTGTCCAATCCAATTTTGATTCCGAAATTATTTTCTCTTGTCTTTCGTGGTCTTGATATGCAATTCCTATATTGCTGCTTTCAATAAACCATTTGGGAATGTCATTTTTAGTTTCGGCAACTCCCCATGCCGAACATACTACAATGCGTTTTAAATTCCCTTCTTCTGCAATTTGAACTAAAAGGTTCATTACATCAGAAAGATATTTTTTTGGTGTTCTTAGTTTTGCCCAAGGAAAGTCAGATTTTCTTGAAATATTCAAAACGCTTATTATACTGTCACAGTCCGAAATAGCTTTTTCTAAGTCGGTTTTATTGTTCGGGTTTCCTTCAATTACTGTTATTCCATCTTGTTTTTGAATTCGTTCAGAATTTCGAGAAAGACAATTCACTTCGTAGTCACTTTCAAGTGCCTGCTTTAGGACATATTTTCCAGTTCTTCCTGTTGCTCCAAGTAAAAGTATTTTCATATGTCAAAATTAAGTACAACGGCCCGGCTGGTTTATGTGCTTTTTTAGCGTTGGATTTTTTGTGCGCTGGCAAAGCATGGCAGCTCACCATTGTTGTGTGGCGTTATTCTGTGTTCTCATTATATTTTATCACAATCCTACCTAATTCGTCAACCAGAAGAATACCATTTATTTCATTAGTAAAATCAGGTTCTTTCCTAGACACATAATCTTGGAATTCAATAGTAAAATTAGCTAAGTTTTCTCCTATTTTATAATTCCTTTTCGCAGTACAATACTTAGTCCGAACCGAATGTTTTATTTCAATAAATGATTTTATCAAACCGGCTGAATCAAAAATCGCCAAAAATTCTTTATCACCTATCTGACTGTTCGGTATAATAAAAATGTTGTAATCAGTAATCGAAGTAATGAATTTGATACCGTCAAAAACATTCAATCTTATCGGTGTTTCGATAAAAGTATACCTTTCATCCTTATCAGCATAGCATCCCGCTCCATCAATGTCTAAATAATAATGCATTGCTGTATCATATGGTATATTTCCAGAATTATCTGTACTAATGAACTTTAAAAAATCATCCCCCTTACTGAAATATCTACCTACACTATCATTTAGCAACCGAAATTCAAACGTTAGCCCATTTACTTCATTATCTTTTGAATTTGATGCTTTATTAGAATCAGAATCTATTTTAGTAAGGCTTGGATGTACTCGGTTCTCCTTTAATTCTTTGTTTTTGGAATCAAATGAACAGGATGCAAAAACACCTAAGAATGAAACACAAATTATTATTAAATTAATCCTTTTCATAAAGTCATCTGTTTGTCAAAAGTATCAAATGCACTGTTCGCCCTAATGCCACACAACAACCAGATATACCACATATGTGGTATA
>NZ_SMMB01000808.1 GCF_009711365.1 Xanthovirga aplysinae
TTTATTTCAGTTGGAGTAATATGGATGAAATCCATGGGGATTTTCAAAAAAAGGCCCCAACCTTTCTTAAAGCAAATTTAAATCTTGTATCTCCTTCTGTTGCGATCAACCAAATTACCCAAAGTCATCCCATAGACTCCATTCACTCCATCCAACTGGTTGAAGTTTTGGGGCAGGCTATGTACCGATTAAAGTATTTTTCTTCAAAAAATGGTACTAAAGAGGTGATTACCCAATTAGCTAATGCACAAAACGGTCAACTTCGAGGCCCTTTACAAAAAGAGGAAGCCATAGCATTAGCAAAAAGCCGTTTTGTAGATGATAGTGATATTTCCAATATTGAATACTTGGAACAAACCGGCAATCATCATGAATACAGAAGTGGACCCTTACCTGCCTGGGTAATAAGCTTTGACCATCCTTCAAAAGCAAATGTTTATATTTCAGCCAATGAGGGAAGAGTGGTTACCGTAAGAAATCAAAAATGGCGTATTTTTGATTATTTATGGATGCTTCATACCATGGATTATCAAGGCAGGGACAATTTTGGAAATCTTCTGCTTCGAATGTTTTCTATTTTTGGTCTCCTGACCATTAGTTCTGGTTTTGTGCTTTATTTTATTAGTTCTCCCACTTTTCGTAAGAAAAGGAAGCCTAGAACAGTGGTTGTTAAAGCAAAAGCATAAGTAGTAAAGGGAAAAGAATTAAAAGTGAAGTGTGCAGAATTGAGAATGAAAAATAATTTTTTTCTCAAGTTTTTCTTTCTTTTTTATTTCTATTAACCACTCTTCACTTTTAATTATAAAAATATCAATCAAGAGAAGCTAATTGAATGAGTTTGGCAACAGCAATATTGTTTTTTACTTCCTCTTGAATAAGAGCTAATTCATACCCAAATACTTGCAAATGCATACGAAGTACTTCTTCAAAATCCTTTCCACTCGCAGAATATTCCCTTAAAAGAAGTGTAACCGCCTGCTTCCCTTGCTCTATCTGTTGTTTATACCAGGTTATATTTCTCCTTGCCGTCTTTAAATCAAAAACAGTGAATTCATAAGCATTGGCCAAAAAATTTCTCAAACTATCTTCTTGTTGATTGATTACCTCCAAGCGGTAATCTGCCTCCTGTTTTAGGGCTTTGTACTTACCTCCATAAATGGGCAAATTGAGTTCAAGAAAAGGCAATAAAATTTCTCTTCCAGCAGCTACTGCTCTAAACCCTTCAATCCTCTTTACCGAATAAAAACTAATACCTATTCCAATAGTTGGCCAAAGACTTCTTCGGGCAACTTTTTGTTGGCTAAGGGCAGATTCCGTTAGAAAATCAACTCGTTTTAAACCTAAGTTTCGATTATAGATGGAATCTAACAAAGCGGTTTGATCAATTTCAGAAAGAAAAAAAGGGGAAGGCAAATGAATGCTATCTTTGGGGTTTCGAAAAAG
Source organism: Xanthovirga aplysinae (assembly GCF_009711365.1). Classification (GTDB taxonomy): domain Bacteria; phylum Bacteroidota; class Bacteroidia; order Cytophagales; family Cyclobacteriaceae; genus Xanthovirga; species Xanthovirga aplysinae. Next base: position 1,444 of record NZ_SMMB01000808.1, read on the forward strand.
AAGATTATTAAAACTTACTTGTAAAGGCAATCTTTTATCTTCAAAAGTTTTCAACTGAATTTTGAAATCCCGGATTTGCAATTGAACCCTTAAAACATCTACCAAACTTACCTGCCCTGTTTCATATTTTCTTTCAGCCAGTTTTTCCAGAAAATAATGTAATTCAAGGATCTCTTTAGTTATCCTAATTTTTTCTTCAACTTCATATAAACGATAGTAATTCTCCCTAACTCTAAAAAACACCTTGTTTTTGGTATTTTTAAAATCTTTATATTTGGCTTCTGCATTAAAAAGTGCAACAGATTTTTTCATTTTTAAAAGCCCAAACCAAGGAAATTGCTGAAAAAGAATAAAACGGAGCTGGGTACTCCCATTTCGGGTTTCAATGGGAAGAATAAAATAGCCAAAAAATAATTTAGGATCAGGAATGCTGCTCACTTGTGGAGCTAATTCATAAGCTGCTAGATACTCATTAAATAAAGCTCTTAACTCCGGATTGTTTTGGGCTGCTTCAAGAAGATAATCCTCTAATTTTTGCCCATAGGATTTAAGCGGACAAAATAGCAAAAGTCCGATCAGGACACAAAAGATATATTTTCCAATCCTGTTGCCTCCCATTTCCCTATCCCTATATCATTATACCTATAAGCTATGGATTAGTTTAGACTTTGGGCTATAATCCAATTTCAGAAAATCTTTAACAGATTGATTAATAAAAGCATAAAATCGAGCTATTTCGCCTTCAAGAAAAATTTTTCCTTCGGACATATTCTTTTAACTTTCGGTCGTTTTAACCTTAGAAATCAATTGAACTATGAAAGTCTTTTTTAAATCTGGCTGGTACTTTTTAATGGCCCTTTGGCTGCTTTCGGCTTGTGGTAATTCAGAAGAAAAACAAGAAGAAGAGAAATTTAAGGAAGTAATGTCCATTCATGATGAAGCCATGGCTTATATGGGAAAAATCATGGACCTCAACCGTAAAATAAAAAGTGAAATAGAAATCCTACAAGTCGACACCCTACAGAATCACTCAGAAAAAATTTCAGCTCTTCAAAAAGGAAGCCAACAATTAATTGATGCTAACAAAATAATGATGGATTGGATGCATGGCTTTGAAAAGCCTGAAGCTGAAACCATGTCCCATGACGAAATAATGGCCTATTATGAACAGGAAGAGAAAAAAATAGATGAGGTTAAGAAACAAATGGAAGCCTCAATTGAAAAAGCTAGTGTTTTAATTGAGCCTTAAAAAATAGTCCAAAAACAAAATGCGAATCTTAATTTTTTGAAGAGCTAGAAGAGACGCCATAAATCGCGTCTCTTTTATTTTTTCACCTTTTATCTTCTGTGAATCATTTAATCTTATAATGATTCATGATTAATTTTTCATAAACCTTATAAGGAAGATACTTTTTCAACACAGGTGTAATTGTTTCTAAAAAAGCTCCTACACGATAACGTTCCTTTGGATTAGCCGTGTTAATAATTTTTTCGACCAATGGTCCAATCACCTCAGGAGTAGGAGCTTTCTGCATCCCTTTCTCTATAAGGGCATTTGAAACCTGTAAATACTTTGAATATGGTGAGTTTTTATTCTGATTGGGCTCCACGCGGTTTTGACCAATATTGGTATTAAAATCACCCGGTTGTAAAATGGATGCCTTTACCCCAAAAGGCATTAATTCCATCCGCATAGCTTCGGTAATCCCTTCCAATGCAAATTTGCTAGCAGAATATATTCCCCTGAATGGCAAACCCACTTCTCCGGCAATTGAACTAATATTTATAATGTGTCCGGACCTTTGGGCTCTCATTATTGGCATTACTGCTTTACAGACTTTAAGGGCCCCATAAACATTGGTTTCAAATACCTTTTTCACATCTTCAATGGGCACATCCTCCAATGCAAAAATAATTCCCAAACCTGCACTGTTAACCAACACATCAATTCTTCCCTCCTTAGTATTGATTTCCTCAACAGCCTGCCGTACGGAAGTCTCTTCTGTAACATCCATTTGCAGGAATTGAATTTCATTTGGTTTGCTTTCCCTTTGACTACGGCTTGTTCCATATACTTTGAAACCACTGGTAAGCAAATGCTTGGCAATTGCTTCTCCTATACCTGAGGAAGCTCCTGTAACTAAGGCAATTTTATTCATAATTGAGAAAAATTTACAGTTAATCCGATTGTTACAAAAAAGTTAAATTATAGAGCTAATGTTTAGCGTTGCCTTCACCTAAAAAAAGCTTAAAAAACTTCCTTCATAATAATCTCCATTTTGTATTGTATTTATCGGCATGCAAAGTACTTGAATTTATTTAAAAAAATCGACTTAATTTATCTTTAAGCTTCAGCCAGGATTCCAGAATGTTCTCCTTATTTGGTAGTTGGCCCTTTTCTTCCAGGTCGCTTTTTTTCCAACCTTCTTTTGGGCTATGCACATTAATTTGATGAACCATAAAAGACATAAAAAATTGAGAAAAGGAAGTAGCTTCGGAAGGGCTTAATTCACCTCCCACCATTAACTCCGTGGCCAATTTTATAGTTATTAACTGCGCTAACGAACTATTTACTACTTCTTCCTTACCATTTAATAAATTTAGAATAAGGCTCCAGTTGTCCTTCGCCAATTCGGCCTCAAACTCAAGGATCACATAATTAATGGCTAAATCTGAAATTTCTTCAGCTCTCGTAGGTGATAAATGAAAATGTTCTTCCAGGGCCTCTATTAAATACGCCTTTTCCGAAAGTAAGATATCTCGCAGCATCT
>NZ_SMMB01000516.1 GCF_009711365.1 Xanthovirga aplysinae
GGGAAAGAGGGGTGGTTGCTGCTGCTAGTTATGAAGCAAGGGTGTTTGGGGTGCGATCAGCTATGCCTTCTGCTTTAGCCTTGAAAAAGTGTCCTCATATTATTTTTGTAAAACCTCGATTTGAGGCCTATAAAAAGGTTTCCTCTCAAATTCATTCAATCTTTGAGGAGTATACAGATTTAATTGAGCCTTTATCTCTTGATGAGGCTTATTTGGATGTGACGAATAATAAAAAAGATATGCCTTCAGCCACTTTAATTGCTAAGGAGATAAAAAAGAAAATAAGAGAAAAGACCCAGTTGACTGCCTCAGCTGGAATTTCATATAATAAATTTTTAGCAAAAATTGCATCTGATTTTGATAAACCTGATGGTTTAACGTTGATAAGCCCTGAAGAAGCAGAAAAGTTTGTGGAGGAATTACCAATTGATAAATTTTTTGGTATTGGAAAGGTGACTGCGGAACGAATGCATGAAATAGGAATTCATACTGGTAGGGACCTAAAAAAGTACGATAAAATTCAATTGTATAAATTGTTTGGTAAATCCGGAGGGTATTATTATAATATTGCCAGAGCTATTGATGAGCGAGCTGTAAATCCGCATAGAGTGAGAAAATCTATAGGAGTGGAACATACCTTTGAGCATGATCTTACTAATCCTAATGCAATGTATCAAGCTCTGGAAAAGATAGGGGAGAGCCTTTTTCGTAGAATAGAAAAAGCAAATGCAAGAGGGAAAACCTTAACCTTAAAGATTAAGTTTTCAAATTTTGAACAAATCACTAGGAGTAAAACGGAGAAAAGGCCAATTGATCAATTGGGTAAAATTAAAGTTTTGGCCCAGAAATTACTGGAAGAGGCGGAAGTTCAAAATACTGCAATTCGGTTATTGGGGTTGTCCGTTTCCAATTTAAGTGAGGAAAAAAAACTCTGGGGGCATCAATTAGAATTAAATTTTCCTTCTTTCAAACGTTGAAGCTTTTTCGAACCCTTTTATTTCCTTTAAAACCTAAAGCCTACTCCATAGCCAACGTCGTCAGATTCTCCAAGTCCTAAAGTTTTCAGATTTATTACCAAGAAGAAGAAATCGGTCAGATAAAACTTGAAACCAAGTCGAGCATATACAGGGGTATCGATATCAGCTTTAAATGGTCGATAAATTAAAACCCCCAATTGGGTGATTAAGGATAGTTTTCCAATGAACAATTCATGTCCCGCTAATATTCCTACGCGGAAGGGATTGTCTCTGGGGTTAGAATTGGGGTTACTGTTGATCTCATTTTGTATGGCCTCACTCCAAATAAATTCAGCTCCAAGGTTTACTGCTGAAATTCTAATTATTCGTTTATCGAGATACCCCCTTGCAGTGAGCACTACAAAATTATGATCGTCATTTACTGAATTCCGTACTGAACTAATGGTACCTACTAAGTTTACTTTTATGCCTTGCTGGAATCGCTCTAGTTTTTTCTTTTGATATTTGGGGGTTTCAGTTTCAATTCGATAGGAAAAGTTGGCGTATAGAGAAAGGAAATTTAGTGGTCCATTTGGTTTTCTAAAATTTCCATTTGAAATATGTGAAGCAGCAAAATAGGGATTAATACGAAAGCGATTATTCTTTGTGATTTGAAAGGAGTACCCTAAAGCAGCTTGAAGGTAATAGTTGACCAAGCTTCCAATAGCACGGTTATCGGGGTTATCGGGTTGATTCGCTGTTTTGGTAAAAAGTGCATAGCCAGCAGAAGGTCTTAAAAAGAAATGATGTTTTTTTCCCCGTCTCAAATAAAACATATAGTAGCCTTGAATACCAAAAGCTTCTCCTAAAGGTCGCTGAAACCATCGTATAAAAGAAATATCTACTCCTGCATCTGGATAGCCATAAATTTGTTGCCAAGGTTTGTACCCATAAGTGTTTTTGGCCCAGGCTGCATCAAAACCCCATGAAATTCCAGAACGTAGGTTACTAGTTTGGCCATTTTGTAAAAGGATGAGTCCTTGAGCTCCTAGGGCTAGTGTATTGGTGTATTTTTTTTCCCTAGAATTTGTTTGGGCTGAG
>NZ_SMMB01000787.1 GCF_009711365.1 Xanthovirga aplysinae
TAAATTGACTTTCAAAAAACAGATATCTAGTTACTTAAAGATAATTTAGAGAAAACTATATTTATGCTATAAGCCAATTCTTAAAAAGGACACCTTCCACCAAGAAAAATCTCCAACTTAAACTGCACATCAATAGACCTTAGTAAAATAAACATTCTCAAAGAAGAAATATTTTTTTCAAGGCCTTTTATTGCCGATAAATTCTTCCTGGTCTCACCTACCTTCTTCACCTCTAATTAGGTCCAATAAAAGTCATTATTCACCCAAAAAGGTAATGATTTTTTCATGCACCAGGATTTCTTCAACTTCTCCCCCCTTTTGTACTAGAAATTTACAGGAAGAATCATCACAAATTGATTCGCTTTCTTTTCCAGTTCGGCCAGATGAAAACTTTACCTACCCAAGGAAAATAAATTAACCTATAACATTTGTTGTCGGATTTTTTTTATAACGGAGGAAGGAATCATTAGAAATGACAAAGAAATAAAAAAGAAAAAAGATAAATATTTCCTCTTCCCAAATAATAGACCAGCCTCTCGATAAAATTTATCTCCATAAATATTCATATACCATTGCACTTTGGTTAATAGGGGTTTCTTTTTTTGAATATGCATAAACTCCTCAAATGAAATTTCTTCCTTTCCCAATTTCCTTTTTTGAACACAATGCAACAGCCATTTACATTTCCAACTAGCATCAAGAAATTCTTTAGCCATCACTGACTGGCTATGAATACGGTAGTGCAATAAAACTTTATCAAGGGTGGCTACGGCTTTTCCACTCATTGCAAAACGGGTGGCGAACTCCAAATCATCGGCTGGCCAAAATTTTGGCCGATATCCTCCTACCTCAATAAATGATGCTTTCCAATATGTCATCCCTGGAGTTGGCAAATTTATTAACCCACCAACAGCCACAACTTTCTTCCACCATTCCTTGTCAACATGAGGCGTATGATTTTTAGCAAGTATTCTATCCGATTCATCAATATAATAGAATAAGGAATTAGCCATATGCAATTCTGGATTTTCAATCATAAATTTTAACAATCCCCTTAAACGATCTGGCAACATGATATCATCATCACACATTTCAAATATTAATTTTCCCTTGGCAAGAGGTACCATCTCATTGTAACAAGGTGTCCTAGAAATATTTTTATCATAAGTTATCACCCTAATACGAGAGTCCTTTTTTTGAAATCCCTTCATAATACTTCGGGTATCATCGTGGGAACCATTATCCACCAATAAAAACTCAAAATTTTTGTAACTTTGATTAAGCACGCTTTCAATAGCTTTTTGCAGATATGCCTCACCATTAAATGAAACCAAAATAACTGAAACCAATTGATCCATATTTTCCATTTTTGAAAGAAGAGAAGATAAATAAACCAGAAAAGGGCTTTTAGATTAGGAAATAAGAAGGAGGAAAGCCAAGAATAGAATATTTGATAAGATTAATTTAAAAATCAGAAAAGTGTCATTAAATTAAAATACTAAATATCTAATTATATTACTATTCTAATAAAAAACATAAAACTATAAAAACTACTAATTAATTAAGAAAAAAGAATAAACAATTAAGTTTCTCAAAACTTAGAATTTCTTCTAAAATAAAGGCCAACATTCCCAGATTTAAACTTAAATAAATCTAAAAACAACCTTTAGAAATAAGCAGAAACGAAAGACTCTCTCCAGAAAAAATACCATTCCTTTTAAAAAAGTCCACTCACTAAATAATTTAAATAAAGTTTCTGCATTTCACGGCATTTCAGATAAAGGCTATATCAATAAGTAAAATTGACTTTATTCCCAAAAAACAACAATACTCCCAAAACAACTTCCTCTATGAATTTCAAATCCTCTTTAAAACTACAAAAAAGGTTACATCAATTAATCCCTGGAGGTTGTCATACCTATGCCAAAGGAGATGACCAATTTCCGGAGTTTATGCCTCCCATTCTAGAAAAAGGAAAGGGCTCCCATGTTTGGGATCTAGATGGGAATAAATATATAGAATATGGTGGTGGCCTTAGGAGTGTCATACTGGGACATGCCTTCCCTCCCATAATTAATGCGGTGCAAAAACAATTGAGGCTTGGTTCCAATTTCATTCGACCTGCGAAAATTGAATACGATTGTGCGGAAGAATTCCTCCAAATGATAGAAATGGCCGATATGGTTAAATTTTGCAAAGATGGATCTGATGCCACAAGTGCAGCTGTAAAACTGGCCAGAGCTGTCACAGGCAGGGATATAATAGCCATTTGTAGTAGTCACCCATTTTTTTCGGTAGAGGATTGGTTTATTGGTACAACACCGGTTTCCTCGGGCATTCCAAAAGTGATAAAAGAACTAACAGTTAAATTTGAGTACAATAATATCAATAGTGTCAAAGAAATTCTGAAGAAATATTCAAACCAAATTGCAGGCTTCATTTTGGAACCTGAAAAAAATGATCCTCCTAAAAATAATTTTCTACATCAATTGAAAGAAATCTGTCATCAGAACGGTGCTTTGTTCATTTTAGATGAAATGATTACTGGCCTTCGTTGGCATAATGGTGGAGCTCAAAAATTATACAACATTAAACCCGACCTTTCCACTTTTGGGAAAGCTCTGGGCAATGGATTTTCTGTTTCCGCCCTCGCAGGGAAAAAGGAATTTATGGAGTTAGGAGGCCTCCAACACTCCAAAAAAAGGGTATTCCTTTTATCTACTACCCATGGAGCCGAAAATCATTGTTTAGCAGCTGCCATTGCAAATATCAAATTTTTTAAAGAAAATCCAGTTATAGAATCTTTAAATCAAAGGGGAGAAAAACTTGCCCTTCTAATTCAAAAGTCAGTAAGGGAATTAAAACTGGAAAAAAACTTCCTGATAATTGGAAAGCCATCATGCCTTGTGTATGCAACCTTAAATGAAAAAATGGAAAATTCACAGGCTTTTCGCACTTTACTACTTCAAGAACTTATCAAAAGAGGAATTTTAGCTACCTCACTGGTGATAAGCTTTTCCCACACAGAAAAGGATATCGATATAACTGCTGAAGCTTTTCATGAGGCCCTTTTTATCTATAAAAAAGCACTAAATGAGGGCATTGAGAAATTTTTGATTGGGAGACCGGTAAAACCGGTATGGAGAGCTTACAATTAAAAAGAGGCAAAAATGATATGAGAAAAATATCAAAAAAGCACAATTGCAAAAAAAGTGCTTTTTTGATTTAAATATCTATCTCTTACTCCCATAATTTTTTTCAAATAGGGCCAAAATAATTTTTTCTCGACAGATGAGTCCTAATAGGCATTCTCTTCCCCTTTAAAAATATTCCAAACAGTTTTGCAAATTATAGCACAGTCTAATAAGAAACTCCAATTTTCCATATATTGCACATCATGCTCCACCCTTTTGGCCATTTTTTCTATTTGTTGAGTTTCTCCCCTGTACCCATTAACCTGAGCATATCCTGTTATTCCGGGTTTAACAAAATGCCTTAAGGAATACCTGTCAATTAATTTAGAATAAATTTCAAGCTGGGAAACAAGATTGGGACGAGGCCCCACCACAGACATTTCCCCTTTCAACACATTAAAAAATTGAGGCAACTCATCTAAACTGGTTTTACGAAGAAAACTGCCCACTCGAGTAATTCTAGGGTCATGCCGGCTGGCCTGTTTTTCAGTAGCCCCATTCACGGTCATTGTCCGGAATTTATAGCAAACAAACAATTGATTTTTATAACCTGGCCTCTCCTGCTTAAATAAAACAGGTCCTTTGGATTCCAATTTTATGAAAAATGAAATTATCGGGAATATAAGGGGAAACAAAAAAAGAATAACAAACAATGAAAAAACAATATCAAAAACTCTTTTTGCTACCCGGTTAAAAAGAAGCTGTAATGGTTCACCTTTCACTGCCAATACCGGAACCTTATCATAAAAATAAAGATTGACGTCGTTATTAATTACACCCTTTAGGTCTGGTACTATCCTTAATGAAAT
>NZ_SMMB01000901.1 GCF_009711365.1 Xanthovirga aplysinae
GTATTAAATTAAACTTCAAATAAGAATTCTCCTCAGCTCTCCACTGAACCACACTCTCTCACAAATACATGCCTTTTTATTACATAATCCCCATTAAGCCGGTTTATCGATAAATTAAGATTTAACACCGGCTTATTCTTTTAGTTAACCATTCTTAATAATAATCTAAGTTTGATTATTCATCTAAGCCCAACCTTTCAGCCAAAAACTAGATATCACCAAATTCAGTCCCTCATTTATCAATTTCTTCTATTCTAGAAAAGAAAAACAGCCCTTTAGCCAATAACCTTTTGAAATGAAATTACAAATTGACTATGGCAAGAAAAATTATGCTCATCATCTTGTTTCTAATTCCCTCATTAGTTGAGGGGCAAGATTTTCAAAGCAGACAGAAAGATCGAAGAATGATTCTTTCTTTGGGAACAGGTTTCAGCCGATATCTAGGAGACTTAGAACCTAAGCTCTCCTTTAAAGAAACGCACCTTAACCTAAATTCAGGGCTACAATACCGATTATTTCCCCATTTCTTATTAAGAGGGGAGATTGTTCATTACAGCATTTCAGGAAATGATAATAACGCTCCCCAAGAAAGTGGTCGCCAAGAGCGCAATCTTTCCTTTCGTTCAAGAAACTGGGAGGTGAACTTTAGTGTGCTAATTACTTTATTTCCAGTTAATCATCGGTTTTATTTAAGAAAACCTATAAATCCTTACTTTTTTACAGGAATTGGAGGAACTCATTTTAATCCAAAAGCCAATTATCAAGATAAATGGCATACATTACAGCCTTTAGAAACTGAAGGAATCAAGTACAATCGAACAACTACGGTAATCCCAATAGGGGCAGGCTTAAAAATAAAAGTTCATCCTTATCTTAACATTTCCTCAGAAATAGGTTATCGTTATGTTTATACAGACTATCTTGATGATGTTAGCAGCACCTACCCTGGTGTTGAATATTTTCAAGAAAATCAACTAGCAGGAGCTTTATCGGACCGAGGACCCGAATTAAACCTTAGTCCCGCCCCGAAAGGAAAAGTAAGAGGAAATTCCATAACCGAAAATAACTCTTTCTTTTCAAATTATAAGGATAGTTATTTGTTATTCCAGGTCAAAATTGAATACTTTATACCGGCTGGCTTCAAATGGAAAAAAGACTTTAATCGCAAGGCACAAGGAACAAAAAAGAGGCTAACCTATTAGCCTCTTTTCCCTAAAAATCATTAAGTCCTACGTGCTTTCTTTTATACCACAAAATAGTTAGACCAAATATTTTCTATACCAATCGATAGATTCATTCAATCCCTCCTGAAAAGAATGAGTAGGCTGATATCCTAATAGTTCCTTTGCTTTTTCGATGCTAGCCAGGGAATGTTTAACATCTGCCTTTCTTTCAGGGCCATAATTTACATGAATATTTTTAACAGACTCATCAAACAGCCCTAAGTATTCTTTAATAGCTTCAACTAACTCGTTCAAGCTGGTATTTTCTCCACAGGCTACGTTATAAACTGTATTTATTGCTTCCTTTGACTCTGTCAACGCTGCCAGTTGATTTGCCTGAATTACATTCTCCACGTATGTAAAATCTCTAGAATGGGTTCCGTCTCCATTCACTGTAGGTGATTTTCCTTCTAAAAAGGAACGAACAAATTTGGGAATTACCGCGGCATATGCTCCATTAGGATCTTGTCGACGACCAAACACATTAAAATATCGCAGACCAATGGTTTCCAGTCCATATAATTCTGAAAAATTTCTGGCATAAAGCTCATTCACATATTTTGTAATAGCATAAGGCGACAAAGGTTTACCAATTTTATCTTCAATTTTGGGGAGTCCTGGATGATCTCCATAAGTTGAAGAGCTTGCAGCATAAACAAAACGTTTTACTCCTTCTTCCTTCGCAGCAAGAAGCATATTCAAAAATCCAGAAACATTAACCTCGTTTGAGGTAATGGGATCATTTATGGAGCGAGGAACAGAACCTAAAGCAGCCTGATGCAAAATATAACTAACACCTCTAACAGCCAATTTACAATCCTCAAGGTTGCGAATATCTCCTTTTTGTAAAATGAAATTGGGGTGCTCTAAAAAGTCTTTTATATTTTCTTCTTTACCAGTAGAAAAATTATCCAGACAAACTACAGTATTATCCTGAGATAGGAGTCTTTCAATCAGATTTGAGCCAATAAAGCCTGCTCCACCCGTCACTAAAACTTTTGATTCAACTATTTTTCTTTTTGACATTTCACAACCTATAAGCGTGCATCAACAATTTCCAAATCTAAAGCCCCTTTCACATCGTAAATAACTGTCCCATCTTTTCGGATAGCCTTCCAATCAAGAGATTTAAATTCATCATGGTTTACTGCCATTACTATCCCGTCATATCGGTTTATTGGCTTCTCTAGGAGTTCAAAACCATATTCCTCCTTTACTTCCTCCCTATTTGCTAAAGGGTCCCATACTTCTACCTCAAGACCAAAGCTCTCCAATTCCCGAATTACATCAATGACCCGGGAATTCCGGATATCAGGGCAGTTTTCTTTAAAAGTAATTCCCAAAACCAGGATTTTTCTCCCTTTGATAACACTTCCATTCCTCGCCAAAAGCTTTACTACTTTATTGGCAACAAATATGCCCATATCATCATTTATTCTTCTTCCCGAAAGGATCACCTGAGGATGATAACCCAGACTTTCCGCCTTATGGGTTAAATAATAAGGGTCTACCCCAATACAATGGCCACCAACTAGGCCGGGCCGAAAAGGCAAGAAATTCCATTTGGTTCCTGCAGCCTCCAAAACCTCTTTCGTATCAATATTCATTCTGTCGAAAATCAAGGCCAATTCATTAACAAAAGCGATGTTAAGATCACGCTGTGAGTTTTCAATTACCTTTGCAGCCTCTGCCACTTTTATGGAGGAAGCTTTGTGGGTACCCGCTTTAATTATACTTGCATATAGCTGATCTATTTCCTCGGCAACTTCCGGTGTACTTCCACTGGTCACTTTTTTTATTGAAGGCAACCTATGGGTTTTATCACCAGGATTGATCCGTTCAGGGGAATAACCACAATAAAAACCTTCATTTAATAACAATCCACTTATTTTTTCCAAGATGGGTACACAGTCTTCTTCAGTACAACCTGGATAAACCGTAGATTCGTAGATTACAATATTGCCCTTTTTTAATACCCCACCTATCATTTCGCTGGCCTTTAAAAGAGGTGTTAAATCGGGTTTTTTATAAGTATCAATAGGGGTCGGAACAGTAACTATGTATATATCTGCCTTTCGGATTTCCTCCACCTTAGAAGTGAAAATAATTTTTTTAGATGAACGGAGCTCATCTGGTTCCACTTCTTCGGTGCGATCAACTCCCTTGATCAACTCTTCCACTCTTTGGGAATTGATATCGAAACCAATTGTAGAATACTTCTTCCCAAATTCAATTGCAAGAGGGAGGCCTACATAACCCAGTCCCACAACGGCTATTGTCTTCATACTATTTCAGAATATAAAAAGTTCTTTTGCTTTTCTTTTGATTGACCATTTAATCGGGATTCCATTCGGTTAACCTGCATACCTTTTACCCATTTCCCATGTTTCCTTTAACATTTTTAAAAAACCTTCCATCTGATTTAAAGGAATCATATTGGGTCCATCGCTCAATGCCTTGGACGGATCTGGATGTGTCTCAATAAAAAATCCATCTACTCCAGCTGCAGCTGCAGCTCTGGCCAAAAACGGGGCAAATTCTCGTTGACCACTAGAAGAACCTCCAGCCCCTCCAGGTTGTTGGACACTATGGGTAACATCAAAAATCACAGGTGAAAATTGTCTCATTACAGGCAATGCCCGCATATCCACCACCAGGTTATGATAGCCAAAAGTTGCTCCTCTTTCTGTCAGACAAACATTCGAATTTCCCGTATTTTGGATCTTCTTTACAGCGTATTGCATATCCTCAGGGGCCATAAATTGTCCTCTTTTTATATTCACAGCCTTACCACTTTCTCCTGCTGCCAACAAAAGATCTGTCTGCCGACACAAAAATGCAGGAATTTGCAATACATCAACTACCTCAGCAACTTTAGCTACCTGATGTGATTCATGTACATCGGTAATAACTGGTAAATTTAGCTTTTCCCGAATTTCATTTAAAATTTCAAGGCCTACCTCCATTCCACCTCCTCTATAAGAGCTGGAAGAAGTCCGGTTGGCCTTGTCATAAGAAGCCTTAAAAACATAATCGATCTCTAACGCATCGCATATATCCTTTAAGCGGGAACCAGTTTCATAGCAAATTTCGAAACTCTCAGCAGCACAAGGGCCTGCAATCAACACCAAACGATCACTACCAATCGTAATATTCTGATTCAGTTTTACAGTATTTGAATATCTTTCCATCTAATTTTATTAATTCAAAAGTACAATGGTTTTTTTCAAAAAAAACCAACTCAAGTCCGGCTGAAGTAACCCTTGACGATATTTTCAAGAAGCCCTTTTGAAGCCAGGACCAAATCTGCTACCTCCCGGACAACACCACTTCCCCCGGCACTGTAACAAATTAAATCTGCATATTTCTGCACATAAAGTTTAGCATCGGATGGACAAACTCCTAATCCACTTTCAACTATTACTTGCAAATCAATGATATCATCCCCGATATAAGAAATATCATGATTATTTAACGAAAATTCAGCTTTAATCTTTTCATAAACTGCAAGCTTATCTTTTACGCCATGAAAATGAAAGTTTAACTTTAGCTCTTCACATCGTCTTTTTACTACAGCAGATTTACGTCCAGTAATGGCCCCCACCAAAATACCTTGTTCTTTTAGGTGGCTAATAATTTGACCATCCTTGACATTGAATTTTTTGAATTCATTTCCTACATTATCATAAATAATTCCACCATCAGTAAGAACTCCATCTACATCAAAGATAATTGCCTTAATTTTCCTGGCCTTTTGAATCTGATCCTTACTGTACCGTACTAAAACTTCTTCCATATCACAAAAATATATTCAAAGATAGGTAACCATAATTTAATTCCTAATGAAATTGGGCGGCTAAATCAGTAAATTTAATCACTATTGAAAAAATTTAAATGGACTGCTCTTTCCCATACTTCTGTAATAAAAAAGGAAAAAATTAGGATCAAAATCACTTCTATTGAAAA
>NZ_SMMB01000866.1 GCF_009711365.1 Xanthovirga aplysinae
AAGCGTTCGGTTTTAGCCTTGTTTTTTTTTAGAGCAATATGGACTTTTGCAGAAATTAAATTTTTTGAGTGATGAGGAAAGTAACTAAGGTTGTTTTTTTATGTCTAACCCTCTTAATTCCAGTTCTTATTTATCTTTTTCTGCAAGGTTTTGGAGAAAATAAATTTGTCATTCCTGTTTATTATGAAAGCGGAGTAGAATCTTCCTTTGAAGGCTGCAATTTTGAGACAGGCAGGCAACATTTTATTCCTAATTTTTCCTTTGAGGATCAAAATGGAAAGAAGGTGGATCAGAGTTCTCTGGAGGATTATATAACCGTAGTCGACTTCTTTTTTACCGCCTGCCCGGATATTTGTCCTATCATGAGTAATCAAATGTCCAGAGTGCAAAATACTTTTTCCGATAACCAAAATATCCAATTACTTTCCTTAACCGTGGATCCTGAACATGACACCCAGGAAGTACTTAAGACTTATGCCGAACAATTTTATGCCAATCCAGGTCAATGGCATTTTCTTACTGGGGCTAAGAAAGATATTTACCAGTTGGCACGATGCGGTTTTGTTTTGCCAGTAGTAGACGGAGATGGAGGGGATGGTGATTTTATTCACAGCAATAAGCTGGTGTTGGTAGATAAAGAAAGAAGAATTAGAGGATATTATGATGGAACCGATCAAAAGGATGTTGACCGCTTGGTTGTGGAGATAAACATCCTTTTAAAAGAATATGGTTTGTAGAAACACTAGGGTTTGCATTTATCAGTAAGAATCTAATGACTAAATTCCAATCCGAAATTAATTAAACAATGGAACTTAAGAAAAAGGAAAATAAATATTTAGGCTTAATCGCGGTACTTTCAGTTGCTATTCCGGTAGTCGTTGCGATTCTTTTGTTTTCACCTACTAAGTTTGGAGTGGCTGGAGAATGGGTGAAATTTATCCCACATCTTAATGGGGTTTTAAATACGGCTACCTCTTTAGCCCTCATAACAGGTTTCATTTTTATAAAAAATAAAAATGTAGAGATGCATCGCCTGTGCATGACGGTTGCCTTTATTTTTGGGGCAATTTTTCTAGTGGGGTATGTAATTTACCATTCTTCTGCTCCTTCCACGGTTTTTGGAGATTTGAATGGAGACGGAGTGCTCAGCGAAGCTGAAAAGGCAGCGGTAGGAGGGCTTCGTGTGGTTTATTTGGTGCTTTTGATTACTCACATAATTCTAGCGGCTGTAGTGGTTCCTTTTGTGTTGCTGGCATTTTATTTTGCTTTAAGTAATAAAATTGTTAAACATAAAAAGATAGTAAAATTTACCTTGCCTATTTGGTTGTTTGTATCCGTATCCGGGGTAATAGTATATCTTATGATAAAACCGTATTATTAGTGAGAAGTTAAGAATGAACAATGGAGTCTGTATAAGAAGGACAAAGATGAAAATGGTAAGAAAAATTGGAATTTTGGAAATTCAATGTTCCTTCAATATAAACTCTTACCAATTAATTATTAGTTGTTAACTCTTCACTCTTAATTCTTTTAGCCGTAGGTTTGCAAGGTAAAAGGAAACTATGAGGGACAAATCTCTCTTGATAATTCTAAAGGAGGAAATTACATGAGAAAGTTTAAATATTTTTTCCTAATGTTTATGGGCATATTTGCGCTGGTCCTTGGTAATCCTCAAGCGCTTTTGGCCCAATGTGCAATGTGTCAGGCTACGGTAGCTAACAATGTGAGTAATGGTGATTTTGGAATTGCTACGGGTTTGAATTTTGGAATTTTGTACCTTTTTGCCATGCCTTATTTGGCTTTTGGTGTAGTGGCATTTTTTTGGTATAAACGAAGTAGAGCAAATGCAAAGAAGGTCCGCTTTAAAGGCGCTTATTAATTGCAAATGCCCCCGCTGTCGGCAAGGGAAAATTTTTCCTTACCCAGCCTATAGGATCAACAAAATGTTGGAGATGAACAAAAGTTGTCCGCATTGTGGGTTGGTTTTTGAACGGGAGCCAGGATTTTTTATTGGAGCCATGTATGTGAGTTATGCATTTATAGTAGCAATTTTTATCACAGTTGCTCTGGTTCTTAATTACGGCTTTGGTGATCCTGATTTGTGGGTCTATATTTTCTCTGTGCTTGGTGTGGTGTTAATATTTCTTCCTTTGATTGTCCGGTATTCTCGGGTTCTATATTTGAATGGTTTTGGAGGAATAAAATACGATAAGAATTTGTAAGGAAATTTCTTTCTCTGTTATGGCTTATATTTTTTATCCTTTTTGGTTAGTTTCACAGGAGGAAAATTTTTGCTAATCTAATTACTAAAACTCATTTTGAATTTTGCTTTAGATGAAATTAGTAGATTTAGGGGTTGATGACATTGAGCTAATTTTGCCATTACTGCAGCAATTAAACCCGAATTTAACCCCAGAAATTTTAAGAAGTCGACTTTCAGAAATGTTTACCTATTCCCATTATTTGTGCTTGGGTTTGTTGAATGAGGAAGGAGTTGTAGTAGGAATTAGTAGTGGTTGGTTAACTACTAGGATTTACAGTGGCAAGCAACTTGAATTAGATAATGTGATTGTTGATAATAAATTGCAATCCAATGGTGTAGGCGGGAAATTTCTTGAACTTATTAATTCCAGGGCTAAACAAATGGGCTGCGAAACCATTGAATTAAATACTTATGTATCAAATGATCGTTCTCATAAGTTTTATTTTAAGCAAGGCTATAAAATTCTAGGCTTTCATTTTCAAAAGAAGTTAGAAAGAGAGAATTAATAGCCACTTTTCTTAACCCTTATTCATCCTTTCTTATTTCTTGTCTTTTTTTGGAAGGTTTACTTTCGGGCATTTTAATTTTCCTTAACCTGGATTCAGTTTTCATTTAGGTCTAAGCTCATTTTTTTAAAAGAATATCTATCCAGAGTGAATTAGAATGAAGTTTTATCGATATGCCAGACATTCGGAACATCTTATTTAAGGCAGATAGAGCTGTTCAATACTTCTGGTTTCTCAATCCAATATTTTACTAGGGACTTATTTTAATTTTTAATAACAGAACTCAAAACTGTAAAAGTGCCCAAGGAAAAAATCATTAATTTTTAGTTTTTTCTTCACTTTATACTAATTCTGACATTGAAAAATGAGCACTTCTAAATGCCTAAAAGTAAAGAGTTATAGGTGGCATTATATTTTTTAGTTTATTTATTGAAAGGACATTTTTCAGGTACTACAAAATCAAGCTTAATGCACTAAAGAAATTGTGAAACCTAGGAAAACCTCTTCGTTAACTACTCCTCACTTTTTATTTTTAACTCCTCACTATGTTTAAGTCTTTTCCAATGCGGTGAAATCATTATGGCTGTTACAGTAAAGGCTAAAGTATCGGCCAAAGGAAATGAGGAGTAAATTCCATTGATTCCAAAGAATGGAGGAAGAATCAACATAAAAGGAATTACAAATATTAATTGACGGGCAAGAGATAAAAACAAGGCAGGCCCACCTTTTCCAATAGCCTGAAAATAACCTACCCCTATCTGTTGAAATCCTATCAAGGGTAATGATATGCCATAAATTCTCAAAGCCTGGCTCGCTTCCTCGATTAATATGGGATCTGAAGTGAATAATCTAACAATCTGATTGGAAAATAGTATTACTCCCAAAAAGCAAATAAGGGACATTCCAGTACCAATGATGGTGGACTCCTGCAGGACTATTTTCAGCCTTTCAAAATTTTTAGCACCAAAACTATAGCCGGCTAAAGGCAAAAAGCCTTGAACTAAGCCTAAAATAGGTGTAAGCGCTAAAAGCATGATACGAAAAATGATTCCGTAAATGGCTACGGCTGGTTCTCCTCCATATATTACAAGACTATGGTTAATAATGGCAGCCAATAAACTGGCTGTTCCTTGCCTTCCAAAATTGGAACTTCCCAGGAAGATGGATTCTCTCACGATAGTCCATTTTGGTTTCCAATATTTTAGTCTAAGGGAAAGGATACTTCGATTGCTTCCAAAATAATAAACCAAAGAGGATGCAAATGCCATTTGAGACAATACGGTTGCATAGGCAGCACCTTCCAGCCCCATATTCCACTGTAAAATGAACAATGCATCCAATGCTACATTAAGTAAAGTGGATATGATCATACTCACCATACCTGCCATGGGGTTTCCTTCTGCTCTGGCTGTGTTATTTCCCATTAAAGCGAAACCCAGAAAAGGGGTTCCAAATAATACAATGAGGTAATATTTCAGGGTGTAAGGGATTATGCTGCCATGAGCACCAAATAATTTAACAATAGGGGTAGCGAGGAAATAACCTAAAACAAGTGAAAAAAAGGTAACCACGGCCAACATGAAAAGTAGGTTTCCAAATGCCAATCGAGCGGCTTCTAATTGATGAGCGCCAAATTTTCTGGATATAATGGAGGCTGCACCCACCCCAAGGGATAAGTCTACGGTGGTGATCAGGTTGGTGATGGGAAGGGATACAGATACTCCTGCAATTCCAAGGGAGCCCACAACATGTCCTACAAAAATGGTATCCACCACATTGTATAAGGTCATGATAATTAAACCTATAATGGAGGGTAGTGCTAAGTCCAAAAGTGCTATACCAACCTTGGCTTCTCCTAAAATATACTCCTCTTTCTTCATAACCCTTCAGCATTCTTTTTAAAAAAGACCTTTCAGACGCTTTAGCGGAAATTCACAAGAGTATTTCTAATAAAAGTAAATCCAATAAGGGGTTACGCTGGTAATAAATAAAGGTTTCAGACAAAGGATTATGGGCTATGGCCCTTTACCTGGATACATTAAACAATAAAAGAAAGTGCTTTTATTCTTAAATAATTATAAAAGGAAAACTGATTTAAGGAGGGCAGTGGATATTTTCTGAAATTGTAAAAAATCATTTTAG